>JAEZBU010000236.1 GCA_023426855.1 Pseudomonadota bacterium
GGCGAGGGCGACAAATTGTTCGACCTTTTCGCCGAAGCGCGCGCCATCCGCCGTGGTATCATCCAGGCTGGCCAGGATACTGCTGCGCCGGATTTCGGACGTCAGCAGGCCCCTGCATCGGGCTCGACAGGTGGTGCGCAGGCGTGAACGAGGTTGCAAGGCCGAGGGATGATGCTCACGATTTGTGGGTGTTCGGCTATGGGTCGCTGATGTGGCGGCCCGGCTTCGTCTATGAGGAAGTCCGACGGGCCACGCTGGTCGGCTATCGCCGCTGTTTCTGCATCTACTCCACCCATCATCGGGGCAGTTCAGAGCGTCCTGGGCTGGTGCTGGGGCTGGATCGCGGTGGCGCCTGTCACGGAATGGCGTTCCGCGTCGCGGCCGAGCAGCGGCGTGAAGTCCTCGCCTATCTGGCCGATCGTGAACAGATCAACGGCGTATATCGGGACACGCTGGCTCCGGTGACGTTGGACGGTGAGCCGCGCCGCGAGGTGCCCGCGCTCGCGTATATCGTTGAGCGGCGCCACCCCAGCTACACGGGCAGGCTTACACTGGCGGATCAGGCCTGCCTCATCCGTGCCGCACGCGGCATTTCAGGCCCGAACCTCGATTATCTGATTAACACGCAGGTCCATCTCGCGCAGCTCAAGATCCGGGAGCCGGAAATCGATCGCCTGCTGACGATCATTGGAGGGCATTTCGCACGCGGAGCGTCCGGCGAGCACGGTAGGCCAGCCTCTGCCGCGCTTTTGAATGCCTGCCGTCATCATGGTGTCATGGCGCCGCGCTTAAAACCCTTGGAGCGGCGCCGCTTTGTGTACCGGCGGCAAATCTCGGCCTGGGCTGCGCGTAGCCGGGCGACGTAAGGAAGATCGGGCCTGAAGCGCCTCAGTGCTGCGTGGACGACGAGCTCTCGGCGCTGAGCTCGGAAAAATGGGCAGAGCGAAGATCCAGCTCGACCAGGCGCCGCTGACGCTCGCTGCTGCCGAGGAAGTGGACATGCACTTCGTTGGCGCCAAGCTGTGCGCCGCGATGCCGAATTTCCGCGAGATTCAGCGACGGCGCGTCATGCTCGACCCGGCCGACACGAAGGATGGTGCGGCGGCCATTGGCGTCGCAATGCAGCAAGGCATAAACAACTGGGGGAATTTCCGGGCAGCCGATCAGGCTGAACACGGAGTGCACATAACGCTGGCCCGACGAACCCGTCCAGAAGCGGAACTCCTGGCCGTCGTTGTCACCAACAATTGCCGGATCCAAGCCGGCCATAGCCGCGGAACGGGCCGCTGCTACTCGCGATAATTCTACAATACGCGCACTCATTACACGAACCCTTCGGCATCTACTCTGCCGTTATCGCCGGTCGCTCGTAAAATTGACGTGTATTTTCAGCAGAAATACGGCTGCAAGGCAGTCATTCCGTGTCGTCGTGAACCGCCTGTTCGACGGCGTCCTATAATAAAACAGTTTCCCTGGCTTGCGGTTCCCTGTCGCAGGTTTGCTGTGGATAACTTGTGAACGCTGGTTAATTTACTGGGATCGCCAAAGGTTAACGAAGCTCACGCAAGCAGGCACGGGCTTTTGCTGGTGCTGAAGGAAGTAAAAGAGCAAACCGCAAGTGCGGGCAGTTTTTCCAGCACTGCCAAGTAGTTCGCCACCGTTTAGCCCGCATTAACCACAGCGCGAGAAGCCGCAATCTCGGCAAACCCAGCAACCTTCTTCGCGAACCAGCGCCAGTGAGGAGCAGCGCGGACAGGATCGCGCGCGTGTGGCCGGTGCGACACTTGCGCTACCGACCGGCTCGCTGGTTTCGGTGGCGGATTTGGGCAGTTCAAGCACGGGCGACATGCTGCGGTCAGCCGCCTGCAGGAAGCCGGTGCGGATCATGTGCGTCTCGATCACCCCGCCGATGGCGGCAAGCAGGCTCGGCACGTAGCGCCCGCCCATCCATTGCCCGCCCTGGGGGTCGAACACCGCCTTCAGTTCTTCGACCACGAAGCTGACATCACCGCCACGCCGGAATACCGCGCTGATCATGCGGGTGAGCGCCACGGTCCAGGCGTAGTGCTCGAGGTTACGCGTGTTGATGAAGATCTCGAACGGCCGCTGCCGGCCATCGTGCTCGATATCGTTGATGGTGATGTAGATCGCGTGGTCGCTGTCCGGCCACTTCAGCTTGTAGGTATAGCCGGCCAGCGCCGTCTCGCGCTCCAGCGGCTTCGCCATGTAAACAATCGCGTTGTCGTCGGAACGCGCTGGGACTGCGCGCGCTGCTGGTGCCGCCGCGCGTTTGGCTGGTTCCGGCTCCTTGGCCGGAACGGATGCAGGCGTTGCCGCGGCCGGTTCGCTGATCAGCACGGAACCGGTAACGGCGTTGGGTCGGAACGTCGTACAGCCCTTGAGGCCCAGATCGTAGGCATCGAGGTAGACGTTCTGGAATGCCTCGAACGTGATGCTGGCCGGGCAATTGATGGTCTTGGAAATCGAGCTGTCGACGTGACGCTGCAACGCGGCTTGCATCTCCAGATGCGCGGTCGGCGATAGATCGGCAGTGGTCACGAAGGTTTCGGGCAGGGGCTCCGCCGCGCCGAACCGCTTGCGGAACAGGGCGTGTGCGTAGTCCTCGACCTTCATCTCGCGATGACCGCCGTCGCGCTCCAGGATGCGCCGCGTATAGGAGAAGTCGAACACCGGCTCGACGCCGCTCGAAACGTTGCCGGCGAGCAGCGAAATGGTGCCCGTCGGCGCGATGGAGGTCAGGCAGCCGTTGCGGATGCCGTTGCTGGCGATGACCGCGCGGACATCCGCCGGCAGTCGCATGACGCCCGGCCGGGCCAGGAAGTGATCGGGATCGTAAAGGGGAAATGCTCCTTTTTCCTTGGCCAATTCAGCACTTGCGAGATAGGCGGCGCGCTGGACGTTGGCCATCCAGGTCTCGGTAAGCTGCAGGGCGCGGGGCGAGCCATAGCGGGC
>JAEZBU010000148.1 GCA_023426855.1 Pseudomonadota bacterium
GTCCCTTCCTTGGCTAAGCTACGATTTTGCTGCTGATGTTTGGTGGTGCCCCTGACGGTCGACGCCCTTAGAGCGCGCTGTCGTCGGTCTCGCCCGTGCGGATGCGCACGGTGTGCTCGATGGTGGAAACGAAGATTTTGCCATCGCCGATCTGCCCGGTTTTGGCAGTGCGCATGATGGCTTCGATGGCGCGATCCACCTCTGTGGATGGAATAACGACTTCGATCTTCAGCTTAGGCAGGAAGTTCACGGCGTATTCGGCGCCGCGATAGATTTCCGTATGGCCCTTTTGGCGGCCATAACCTTTCACCTCAGTCACGGTCATGCCCTGGTAGCCGAGGTCGGTCAGCGCGGCGCGGACCTCTTCGAGCTTGAAGGGCTTGATAATGGCGGAGACGAGCTTCATGTCGGCAACCCTCTCGATCTAATGCCAATGAGGCCCTCTGTGCGCGGGCCGCGCGCCGCCATCGCCCCGACCGGGCGAAGGCTACCGCATCATTGGAGAGTCAAGAGCCGTGCCAGTTGCTTAACGAGAAGTTGAACGTCTTGATTTTGCTCAGTTTTCGACCTGAGAGCGCCCGCGATGACGTATCTTGAGGCGGGCTAATCTGCACAAAAAATGTGCAATCATGCCGATTTGCACATCAACTGATCACGTAGGATGTGTCGCGCAGGCGAATGAGGCCTTCTTGGGCGGCAGAGGCAACGAGAACGCCGTCGCGTGTGTAGATGCTGCCGCGGCAAAAGCCGCGCGCGCCTGACGCTGCCGGGCTGTCCTGGGCGTAGAGCAGCCAATCGTCGGCGCGAAATGGCCGATGGAACCACATGGCGTGATCGAGGCTGGCGAGCTGGATGTCGGTGTCGAACAGCAGCTTGCCATGGGGCACCAGGGCAGTGTCGAGAAGCGTGAAGTCCGAGGCATAAGCCAGCACGCATTGATGCAGCTTCGGGTCATCCGGCAGCGTGCCGTTAGCCCGCATCCAGGTGTACTGAACCGGCGCCGTTTCCTCGCGCCTCAGGTAGCGACCCAGATCAACCGGCCTGAGCTCGATCGGCCGTTCCCGCTCCCAATAGGCGCGCATGTTGGCCGGCAGATGCTCGAAGACGAGCTCCTTCAATTCCGCTTCGGTGGGCAGATCCTCCGGCTGCGGCACGTCGGGCATCGGCAGATTGTGCTCATAGCCTCCCTCGTCCTTGTGGAACGACACGCTCATCGTGAAAATGGCGCGACCATGCTGGATGGCTTTGACGTTCCGGGTCGCGAAGCTGCTGCCATCGCGGGTTCGCTCGACCTCATAGATGATCGGATGCCCCGGATCGCCGCCGAGCAGGAAATAGCCGTGCAGCGAATGCACGCTGCGCGGTTCGCTGACGGTGCGGACCGCAGCGACGAGGGCCTGACCCAGCACCTGGCCGCCATAGACGCGCTGCCACCCCTGCTTCGGGCTTTGGCCGCGGAACAGGTTGTGTTCAAGTTGCTCCAGGTCCAGTAAGGACACGAGCGCGGCGAGAGCAGATGTCGATGTCGTGAGCGGTGGCATGCGCACCTCGCTGCGAGGGCCGTTTGACGATGCGGCAGGGGACGGCAGCGGCCGTGATCTGTCAAGCACCGGCAGCAGACGGCCGGATCAACGAACAGGGTGTCACGGATGCCGGCCAACACTGAAACGCTGACCTGCGATGTCGCGATTTCGGGCGCCAGCTATGCTGGATTGGCTCTCGCGCTGGCGTTGGCGCGCACGCTGGGGCCGGATCTGTCCATCGTGCTGATTGATCCGCGGTCGGCCATCGGCGGTCCGGCCGATGATCCGCGTGCCTCGGCGATCTCGGCGTCGTCGCGGCACATGCTGACCGCGCTCGATGTCTGGCCGATGATCGCGGATGCCGCGCAGGATGTCCGCACCATCCAGTTGTCGGATAGCCCGCTGCAGGCCGGCGTGCGGCCCATCCTGCTGACCTACGACAATCTTCTCGACAATGGTGAGCCAGCCTCTTCGATCGTGCCGAATGACGTGCTGGGCGCCGCTTTGGAGAAGGCTGTTGCAGCCTGCCCGTCAATTCGCAGGCTCAGCCCTGCCGCTGCGACGAACTTCGAGCCGGGCAATCCGCACGTATCTGTCACGCTGTCGACGGGAGGCGAGGTCCGTGCGTCGCTGCTGGTGGCGGCCGACGGGCGGCGATCGCGCCTGAGAGAGGCGGCCGGCATCAAGTGCGTCGGCTGGAGTTATGATCAGATCGGCATCGTGACGCGTATCCGTCACGAGTTGCCGCATGATGGTCGCGCGATCCAGCATTTCCTGCCTGGCGGACCGTTCGCCATTCTGCCGCTGCCGGCCAACGCAGCGTGCATCACGTGGTCGGAGGAGGCCGCCCGCGCGCGCGCGATCCTGGCGATGGACGATGCGGCTTTCCTCGCCGAGGTCGATCGCCGGGTGGCGGGTCATCTTGGTGCCGTGACATTGGATGGACCTCGCGCATCCTGGCCCTTGGAAATGCATCTCGCGCGCAGCTATATCGCGCCGCGCTTCGCGCTGATCGGTGATGCAGCACACGGTGTTCACCCGATCGCAGGTCAGGGCCTGAACCTCGCCTTCCGTGATGTCGCGGCGCTGACAGAAACGATTGCTGATGGCGCGCGGGTCGGACTTGATCCTGGCGATACCAATGTGCTGGAGCGCTACGAGCAATGGCGGCGCTTCGATTCCATGGCATCGGCTTCAGCTTTCGATGCGCTCAACCGCTTGTTCTCCGGTGACTGGACATTGCTACGGTCGGCGCGCGAGTTCGGGCTAGGCTGGGTCGATCGCGTTCCGGGACTCAAGCAGCTTCTCGTCGCCGAGGCTGCTGGCCTGACGGGCGACGTTCCGCGCCTGCTGCGCGGCGAAGCGATCTTTGAAATGCAAAACGGAGGCGGTTAGCCGCCTCCGTTTGAAATGTCAGCAGATTATGCCCGACAGATCAGGCTGCCTGTACCTCGGCGTCGACGGCGTCGTCGCCATCTTCAGTCTCCGTCGCCGGCTTGCGACTACGCGCGCTCTTAGAGAGCACTTCGGTAATGCGCTGCACCGCGCCACGCTCGTCGAGCTTGTCGACCGCCGCGATCTCGCGGGCCATACGGTCGAGGGCTGCTTCGTAAAGCTGCCGCTCGGAGTATGACTGCTCCGGCTGCGTTTCCGAACGGTACAGGTCGCGCACTACTTCGGCGATCGACACAAGGTCACCGGAGTTGATCTTGGCTTCGTATTCCTGCGCGCGGCGGCTCCACATCGTGCGCTTGACGCGGGCGCGGCCCTTGAGGGTGTCCATCGCCTTCTTGACGATGTCATCCTCGGCCAGCTTCCGCATGCCGACGCTCTCGAGCTTGCCGGTCGGAACGCGCAGCGTCATTTTGTCCTTCTCGAAGGTGATGACGAACAGTTCCAGCGCCATGCCGGCGATTTCCTGTTCCTCGATACCGACGATCTGGCCGACGCCGTGTGCCGGATAAACGATGTATTCGTGGGTCTTGAAGCCGTGCCGCTGGCTGACCGGCTTTTTCGCAGCCTGGGCTGCGTGACGGGTATCGACCGTGCGCGCCGCGATGTCCTTCGGCGTCACCGGCGCGGAAATCTTCGGCTGCGCCGGCTTGGACATGGCGGCAGTCATCGTCCGGGCCTGAGAGGCAGCGGGACGTGCAGCAGCTGCGACGGCAGCGGCCGGAACAGCCGCCTTTGCCACCGGCTTTGCAGCAACCTTCGGAGCAACCGGCGCGGCGGCAGGCGCGGCCTTCACCGGAGCCGGCTTGGCAGCAGCGATCGGCTTCTTAACCGGCGCCTTTGCCTTTGCAGCAACGGATTTCACACTCTTTTGTGCGACATTGGCTTTCGCTGCCGGGACAGAAGAAGTCTTTCCTTTCACCGTCTTGGCAGACGTAGCAGGTTTCGACGAGCGCTTGACTTCAATCGACTTGGCTGCCGTCTTCGCGCCCTTGGCGGTTACGAGGACTTTCTTCTTCTGGGTCATAGGATTTCTCACTCTCTATCGCACCAAACCGAGCTTCGCAGAAGCCAGCCGGGCATCCCGCCCTAAACCAGGGCGCGGTGACTACATGAATATGCCGACAAGGTTGTTGCCGTCGGCCAAGCCGATGTGAAGCTAAGGCCCTCTTGCGGGGCACAGACGGCTTCGCAACATCGATGGCTTGCTTGGCTTGCCGCGCATCGAATCTGACGGACCATCCGGCGCGGCTTGGGTCATCCAGTCAATAACGGCGCGAGTCTTGCGAAAAGCAGACCCGGCGTTCCTCGTTCGTTTCTATTACTCTACTGTGATTAGAATATAACACAATCCTCACGAAAAAAGAAGGCCCGACAAACGCAGCAGCGTAAAGTACCCGTGAAAGGTACCTGCAATCTTATTAAGAATTGGGAGTAGAATCCGCGATCAGTCGCCAGATCCGGGCTTTGGCGAGAAGAATGTTTCGAATTTGTTCCCGGTGTCGCGGAATTCTTCCGCTTCGGGGAGCGCATCTTTCTTGGCCGTGATATTCGGCCACTTCTCGGCATACTCGCGGTTGACTTCGAGCCACTTCTCAAGGCCCGGCTCGGTATCCGGCTTGATCGCTTCGACCGGGCATTCCGGCTCGCACACCCCGCAGTCGATGCACTCGTCGGGGTGGATGACGAGCATGTTCTCGCCTTCGTAGAAACAATCGACCGGACACACCTCCACGCAGTCGGTGAACTTGCACTTGATGCAGGCTTCGTTGACTACAAAGGTCATGTCGTCGGCAATCCGGTCGTCAGAAGGTCAGGCTATCTACGGGGTCGAGCGCGCAAGCCGCACTTTGGCAGGTTGTCGCAACTCGGGCTGTCTACACACGGGCAGGTTAATATCATACCGACATTAATTTATAACGTTATCAACTTTCGTCCTTGATCAGGCGGTCGAGGGCGCGGCGGTCGCGCTTTGTCGGGCGGCCGGCGCCTGCCGCGCGTTGTGGAGATTGCGGCACGGATCCCGCCTCGTTGGACGGTTCCGGCGGCGGGGTGAGGTCTTCATACAGCGTCTGGGCGATTGTGGCCGAGCCGCGTACGGTGCCCGGAGCCACGACCTTCAGGATGCGAACCCGCGAATGCGCCGTCACGGTGATCACATCGCCGGACCGGACCTGATGGCTGGGCTTGTCGGTTCGCGTGCGATTGACGCGGACCTTACCGTCAGTCACGAGCGCGGCGGCCATGGATCGCGTTTTGACGACGCGCGCGAACCACAGCCACTTATCGAGCCGTTGGGTTCCGGCGCTTTCGCCCGAACCCTCGGCGCCCGCAGTCATGACGAACCAGGCTCCTGGGCTTGTTTTTCAAGCGCCTTCTTCAGCGCGCCGAGTGCGGCGAAGGGCGAATCCGGATCGGCCTCCGCGCGGCGCGGCGCTGCCGAACGCATCTGCATCGGTTGCCGGTCACGGTCGTTGCCACGACCGTGGTCACCACCCTTGCGATCGCCACGGCGATGCTCGTGCTTGTGATCGCGGCGCTGGTCGCGTCCGCCCTCACGGCGATCCTCCCTCGGCCGGTCCCGATCCCTATGGCGCGGCGCGCCGGCTGCCTCCTGCCGTTCACTCGGCGGGGTGGCTGCAGGCGTCGATCCCGGAGCCGCAGCCGGCTGCTGGTCACGCGAACGGTGATCGCGGCGCGGACCGCGCTGAGTGTTGCGTTGGGCACCCTGCTCGCGGCGGTCGTTACGACGCCGATGCTCGGCTGGCGGACCATCATGACGCCGCTTCGGACGCCAAATCTCTTCATACTTGATTTCCGGCTCGCTGGCCGGTGTCTCGCCAGCCGGAGATGCCTCCGGTGCGGTGCTTGCCGCAGCGGTTTCGTCGGAAACCGGCGCGGCCTCTGTCTCCGCGGCGGGCTGCTCCGCCACCGCTTCGGCGATCGGCTCGGCCGTAACAGGTGCCGCTTCAGTAGCCTCGGTAGAAGTCTCGGCCGAAGGCTCGGCACTTTGCGGTGCCGCCTCCGCTTCCGCGGATGCTTCCGCCTCCGCACCGTCGCTCGCGGCGGCATCGGCCACCGGCTCGGCGCTTGCCGTTTCCGCAGCCAACTGCTGTTCTTCGACCGGCTTCGGCTTGATCGGCCGGCGATCGAGGCGGAAGCCGAGGCTCTTGAACACGGCACCCAGCTCGTCGGGCGAACAGCCGAGGATCGACATCATCTCCGGAATGACGACGAATCCGCCATCGCCAGTCGACCCCTTGGGCGGCTGCGCAGATGGTTCATCCGGCTTGGTGCGCCAGGACAGCAGTGGCCGGATCAGATCGGCGAGGCGTTCCAGGATGTCGATACGGACCGCACGCGGCCCGCACACGTGATAGCCGGTGGCGCGATAGAAGGCCTCCGGGATGTTCGGGTCGGCCGCTGCCGAGGTCAGACCGGCGCGCGGCGGTTCCGGCAGCGTCTCCGGTGTCAGGTTGTGGGCACCTGCATTCTTCAGCGACCACAGCACCAGGGTCAGTTCGGCAGCCGCCGGCTTCAGCAGCATCGGGAAGAAGATGTTGAAGGCACCGAAGCGGACGCCGTAGCGGCGCAATTGCGCGCGGCTGGCCTGGTCGAGAGATTTCATCTCGTCGGCGATGCTGTCGCGACGCAGCGCGCCGAAGTTCTCGGTCAGCCGGAACGCGATGCCACGTGCAAGACCGGCAACGTCCTCGGCTTCTGACAGCTCGACCAGCGGCTTGAGACGCTCACGGATCGTATCATTGATCCAGGTATTGACCCGCTCCTGCAGCTTCTCCTTGTCCGCGCTCTGCAGATGTTCATCAACCAGCAACACCACCTGCGGCTTCAGCGGATTTTCGCCGGGCTCCAGGCGCGCGATTTCCTCGTTGCGCCACAGGATGCGCGCGGTGCGGCTCAGCTTGAAAGCGTCATTGCGCGCTGCCGACACCCGGCGTGTGCGCATCGACAGTTCTTTCGCCAGCACCTGCGCGGCGGCATTGCGCGCCGCTTTGCCGTGAATGCCCTCGGCCTGCGCATCGGGATGGAAGATGAATCCCTTCAGCCGGCCGACGTAATGATCCTCGACCTTGATCGCGCCATCGTCGCCGATGTCGGCGTTGAGACCATCCTTGTCACGCATGCCGCGCATCAGGGCGCTGGTGCGGCGGTCGACGAAGCGCTGTGTGAGCTGCTCGTGCAGCGCATCCGACAGGCTGTCCTCGATGGCGCGGGTGCGGCCCTGCCAATGCTCGGGATCGCGTAGCCAGTTCGGCCGGTTGGACACGAACGTCCAGGTGCGGATGTGCGCGATGCGGTTGGCCAGCGTGTCGATGTCGCCGTCGGTGCGGTCGGCGAGTTCGACTTGCTTGGCGAACCAGTCTTCCGGAATGCGCTCCTCGCCGGTGATCAGGAAGCGATACAGGTTGGCAACCAGCTCGGCGTGGTTCTGACTTGAGATCTTGCGATAGTCCGGAACCTGACAGGCATCCCACAGCATGCCGACGGCCGCCGGACCGCGCGTCAGATCGGCGATCTCGCGATCCTGGCTGACGGTTTCCAGCGCCAGAACGTCGTCGGCCATGCGCGCGCGCGCCAGCCGACCCTCGCGCGGGAACTGACGCAGGCTCTCACGCAACCGGTCAAGCGATGCGAAGTCGAGATCGCGGCTGCGCCATTGCAGCAGCTTCACCGTATCAAACGTATGCGTCTCGATACGCTCGACGAGATCGTTGTCGAAAGGTTCGACATCGCCGGTGACGCCGAACGTGCCGTCATTCAGATGACGGCCGGCACGGCCGGCAATCTGACCGAGTTCGCCAAGTGTCAGCGCGCGGTGGTTCTGGCCATCGAACTTGCGCGCGGCCGCGAAGGCGACGTGGTCGATGTTCAGGTTGAGGCCCATGCCGATCGCGTCAGTGGCGATCAGGAAATCGACATCACCGGATTGATACAGTTCGACCTGCGCGTTGCGGGTACGCGGCGACAGCGCACCCAGCACGACGGCCGCGCCACCGCGCTGGCGGCGGGCGAGTTCCGCGATCGCGTAGACTTCGCTGGCCGAGAAGGTCACGACAGCGGTGCGGGCGGGCAGGCGCGTCAGCTTCTTCTGGCCGGAGTAAATCAGCTTCGACAGCCGCGGCCGGGAGATGAAATTGGCGCCCGGGATCAGTTCACTGATCGCCTCGCGCATGGTGCCGGCGCCGAGCAGCAGCGTCTCCAGCTTGCCACGTGCATGCAGCAGCCGGTCGGTGAAGACATGGCCGCGCTCGGGATCAGCCGCGAGCTGGATTTCGTCGATGGCGAGGAAATCAACGTCGATCTCGCGCGGCATCGCCTCGACGGTCGACACCCAATAGCGCGGGTTCTCCGGCTTGATCTTCTCTTCGCCGGTGATCAATGCAA
>JAEZBU010000200.1 GCA_023426855.1 Pseudomonadota bacterium
ATTTGACGGTAGCGACGTTGGTCAATATGTAGCTGACTGAAAGCCGCGCCCGTTCATCGCGGACCATTCACGTCGGTTCCATACACATGCGGCTTGCGCACCTCGTCGTTCCGGACCTCATCGTGCCGCACGGATTTGCGGACCTGGAGATCTCGGACATTACAGCCGACAGCAGGGCTGTGCGGCAAGGGACGCTGTTTGCTGCCCTGCCGGGCTCGCGCAGCGATGGCGCGACGTTTATTCCTCAAGCAATTCAAAGCGGCGCGGCGGCTGTCCTGGTGCCGGACACTGCCGATCTCGGAACGCTATCAGTGCCGCTTCTGCGTGCCCGCGATGTGCGCCGCGCGCTGGCGCTGATGGCGGCACGACTTTATGCCGGCCAGCCCGCGACGGCCGTCGCGGTCACGGGCACTAATGGCAAGACGTCGGTTGTCGAATTCACGCGGCAGATCTATGCGGCGCTTGGCCGGCAAGCGGCCTCGCTCGGCACCATCGGTCTCGTCAAACCCGACGGCGGCGTCTACGGCTCGCTGACCACGCCGGATCCCGTCTCGCTGCATCGCATGCTGTCCGGATTGGCGGCCGAGGGGGTGACGCACGTCGCGTTCGAAGCCTCATCGCACGGGCTCGATCAGCGGCGGCTGGATGGTGTCGCGTTGTCGGCGGCGGCATTCCTCAATCTGGGGCGCGATCATCTCGATTATCATCCGACAGTGGATGACTATTTCGCGGCCAAGCTGAGGCTGTTCGATACCTTGCTGGAGGCCGGGAAACACGCGGTCGTCTATACCGATGATACGCGCGCGCAGGCGGTGATCGACACCGCGACGCGGCGTGGCCATCGCGTTCTGACGGTGGGCGAGACAGGCGATCTGTTGCGGCTGGACGATCTGCGGCCCGATGGTTTCGGCCAGCGGTTGCGCGTGAGAGCCGAAAATCGCCAGTACGATATCCGATTGCCGCTGCTTGGCGGTTATCAGGCGGCCAATGCGCTTGTTGCAGCCGGTCTGGCGATCGCCACGGGCGAGGAGACCGATGCGGTTCTGGCGGCGCTGGAAAACCTCAAGGGTGTCAGCGGCCGGCTGGATGTGGTGGGCGAGGCGGATGGCGGTCTTGTTGTCGTCGATTACGCTCACAAGCCGGAAGCGCTGGAGGCCGCGCTGAAGGCGCTGCGCCCATTTGCTTCCGGTAAGCTGATCTGTGTGTTTGGATGTGGTGGTGACAGGGATCGCGGCAAGCGGCCAATCATGGGGCGTATCGCGGTCGAGAACGCGGATCATGTTATCGTCACCGATGACAATCCGCGCAGCGAGGTGGCAGCGGCCATCCGTGCGGAAATACTATCGGGCGCTGGGGGCGCCACGGAAATCGGCGATCGGGCAGCGGCCATCGCGGCCGCGATCGCGATGATGGGTCAGGGGGACGTTGTGCTCATCGCAGGCAAGGGTCACGAGACGGGGCAGATCATCGGCGATACCGTGATCCCGTTCTCGGATCACGACGAAGCACGCAAGGCGCTCGCCGATCGCGCTTCAGGCAGGCACGGTTCATGATGCAGGAACTGTGGACGTGGGACGCCTTGGTGGCAGCCAGCGGCGGGATGGCCGATGGTGCGCCACCGTCTGGTATTACCGGCATTTCTATCGACACCCGGACGCTCAATCCGGGTGATCTGTTTGTTGCGCTGCGCGATGTGCGGGATGGGCACGAGTTCGTATCGGCAGCATTCGCGGCGCGTGCGGCGGCGGCTTTGGTGTCGTTCGGATACCAGCGCCAGCCGGGAGACGGTGCGCTGCTCAGGGTTTCCGATCCGCTGGCGGGTCTGGAAGCCATTGCGCGGGCGGCGCGGGCACGAACCGATGCCAGGATCATCGCGGTCACCGGCAGTGTCGGCAAAACCGGCACCAAGGAAGCCCTGCGCGCTTGTCTGCAGCGCCTGTCGGCCACGCATGCGGCCGAGAAATCCTACAATAATCAATGGGGCGTGCCGCTGACCCTGGCGCGCATGCCGGCCAACTCGGCTTATGGTGTCATCGAGATCGGCATGAACCATCGCGGCGAGATCGCGCCGCTGGCGCGGCTTGCACGTCCACACGTCGCGGTCGTGACGACGATCGAGCCTGTACATATCGGTTATCTCGGTTCGCTGGAGGCGATCGCGGAGGAAAAGGCCGACATATTCCTCGGTCTCGAACCGGGCGGTACGGCGATCATCAAGCGCGACAGCCCGCATTTCGACGCGATGCGGGTGCGCGCCGAAAGCCAAGGTGCTCACATCGTCAGCTTTGGACTGCATCCCGATTCTGACGTGCGTGCCGTTGCGGTCAAGCTCGAAGCGGACGGTTCGGATGTCACGATCCAAGCGAACAAGCGGATCACGACATACCGGCTCGGTGTCCCGGGTGCACATCTGGTCGACAATTCGCTGGCTGTCGTGGCGGCGCTCATCGCTGCGGGCGCGGATCTGGCGAAGGCGTTGCCGGCTCTGGGCCAATTGACAGCGGCGCCCGGTCGCGGTGCGCGTGCCGTGCTGTCGGCCGCTGCTGGCGAGGTCTTGTTGATCGACGAAAGCTACAACGCCAATCCGGCGTCCATGCGGGCGGCGCTGGCCACGCTCGGCGCGGTGCCGCGCAACCGCTGGCAGCGGCGCGTGGCTGTGCTTGGCGACATGCTGGAGCTGGGGCCGCGCGCGGCTGAGATGCATTTCGGGCTGAAACAGGCCATTGACGACGCGGGGGTCGATCTGGTCTTTGCATGCGGCCCGAACATGGGACGCCTCTTCGCCGTTCTCGACAGCGATCAGCAGGGCGGATGGACTGAAACTTCCGATGAACTGGTCAACCATCTACGCAGTGCGGTAAAGCCGGGCGACGTTGTGATGATCAAGGGGTCGCTTGGCAGCCGGATGGCGCCACTGGTTGCCGCTGTTCGCAGTCGGTTTCAGGCGTAACGGACTGATTTGACGGCGGCTTCAGGCCGTTGTCCGGAATGGGTGAAGGACTGCGCGGCATGCTTTATGAGCTCGTGAACTTCAGCGACCAGATCAGCGCGCTCAACGTTTTTCGCTACATCACCTTCCGTACCGGCGGCGCCATCATGACGGCGCTGCTGTTCGTGTTCCTGTTCGGCCCGATCATCATCGAGATGCTGCGCGTCAAGCAGGGGCGCGGCCAGCCGATCCGCGACGATGGCCCGCAATCGCATCTGGCCAAGCGTGGCACGCCGACCATGGGCGGGTTGATGATCCTGTCTGGCGTGACGGTGGCAACGCTGCTGTGGGCCAACTTGTCGAACCCGTACGTCTGGGTCGTGCTCGGCGTCACGCTGTCCTACGGCGCCATCGGCTTCTACGACGACTACATGAAGGTGAAGAAGCGCACGGTCGCCGGCTTTTCGGGGCGTCTCCGGTTCGGGCTGGAGATCGGTGTCGCCGCTGTCGCGACCTACATCCTGATGCAGCTTTCGACGCCTGAACTGTCGGGTGCGCTGACCATCCCATTCTTCAAGAACATGATTCTGGAAATGGGAATCTTCTTCGTGTTCATGGGCGTGCTGGTCATCGCGGGGGCCGGCAACGCGGTGAACCTCACCGACGGGCTCGACGGCCTAGCTATTGTCCCGGTGATGATCGCTGCCGCGACATTCGGATTGATTGCCTATCTCTCGGGCAACTTCAATTTCGCGCGCTACCTGCAGATCCATTACGTGCCCGGCACTGGCGAGCTCGCCATCATCTGCGGCGCGCTGATCGGCGCGGGACTGGGCTTCCTGTGGTTCAACGCGCCGCCGGCCATGATCTTCATGGGGGATACCGGCTCGCTGGCCCTGGGCGGTGCGCTGGGCGCGATAGCCGTAGCGACCAAGCACGAGATCGTGCTGGCAATCGTCGGCGGGCTTTTCGTTGTCGAGACGCTATCGGTGATTATCCAGGTTGCGTCGTTCAAACTCACGGGCAAGCGTGTCTTCCGAATGGCGCCGTTGCACCACCACTACGAGCAGAAGGGCTGGAAGGAATCGACGGTCGTCGTGCGCTTCTGGATCATCTCGGTGGTGCTGGCGCTGGTCGGTCTCGCGACGCTGAAGCTGCGCTGATCCCGGTCGGAACGGCGACCACCTTTCCGCCAAGAAGTTCCGCAGAAATAACCCCAGGGCTTCGGGGGAAGCCTCGGGGAACTGCTTGGGCGAACTGTTGGGGGACGCGGCAGCGGTGCCGTCGCTTATTCCGTAATGAAATGCGTTGCGATTTTCCGTGTTCGGGCGTTGCGATGCAAAATCAACTAAAATCACGGTCATGATTCGCATCACCACATCCGCGGGCAAGCGGCTTGCTCTGTTCGGTCTCGGCGCGTCCGGTATCGCGACGGCGCGCGCGCTGATCGGCGGCGGTGCCGAAGTCGCGGCCTGGGATGACAATCCGGCATCGCG
>JAEZBU010000366.1 GCA_023426855.1 Pseudomonadota bacterium
GCGGCGGCCAACAGGATCAACGTGGCATACCTCGACGCACTGCCGGGCGAGCCGATGGCCTATGAGGCTGGCGTCACGGGTGACTACAGCGACAGCGCGCAGCCGACCGACAGCATGCTGCTGTTGAAGCCGGGCGCCAAGGTGATCCTGCTGCGCAACGATCCCGACCGTCGCTGGGTCAACGGCACCATCGCCCGCATCAGCCGGCTGACGCCCAAGCAGGTTTGGATCGAGGTCGACGGCAAGGAATACGAGATCGAGCCGGCGGCCTGGGAAAACCGCCGCTACGCTTACGATCAGACCGAGCAGAAGATCGTCGAGACCATTGCCGGCACGTTCAAGCAGTTCCCTGTCAGGCTGGCGTGGGCGTTAACCATCCATAAGAGCCAGGGCCTGACCCTGGATCGCGTGTATATCGATCTCGGCCGAGGTACGTTCGCGCATGGCCAGACCTACGTTGCCATTTCGCGCTGCCGTTCGCTGGCTGGTTTGGCGTTCGCGCGACCGCTGAAGCCGACGGACGTCCGCTTCGATCCGGCCGCGATGGGCTATCGGGACCTGTTTCCCGCCCTCGAGGGTTGACGGCCCGTTCATCAGTATGCGACAAAAAAGATGTCGCGACGCACAAATTACATATTGCGCTGCACAATAGATTTGATTAAATTTGCATCATCGAAAACGCGCGAAGCCGGCCCGTCCCAATGGAGCTTCGCGGCAATGTCGTTTCGACTTGTCCAATTCGAGCCCGCTGAGCCAGGAGACTTCGATGAACGAGCAGTTCACCCGCCAAGCCCAAGAGATTTTCAACGTCGCCAAAGACGCCCGCATTCCTGAGAACGTCCAGGCGTTCGCTGAAGAGAGCGTCGCCAAGACCCGTGAGGCCTATCAGAAGGCCAACGCTGCCGCGAAGGACAGCGTGAAGGTGATGGAAGACGTCATGCTCACTGCTCATGCCGGCGCCCGTGCGCTGGGTGAGAAGGTGATGACCAACACCGCTGCCAACACCGAAGCCGTTTTCGATGCTGCGCAGGCACTCGCCCGCGCCCGCACTCTGCCGGAAGCGGCCCGTCTGCAGGCTGACTTCATGCAGCAGCAGATGGCTATCGCCAGCGCCCAGACGAAGGAGTTCTTCGAGCTCTCGACGAAGGTCGCGCGCCAGACGTTCGAGTCCATGAATGCTGCCACGACGAAGACTTTTGATCAGTTCAAAAAGACGGCCTGATCACAAGTCGGCGCGTTTCTCTAGGTTTCTGAGATTTGCGAGGCCCGGGCAGTCGCTCGGGCCTTTTGCTGTGTGACCTGGATGTGACCAGTCAACGCGGGGAACAAATTCCACAACTCCGGCGTTGCAAACGGTTGGGCACCTTGCGCTATACTAGTGCGATGTTGGGGTCCAGTTCACACGCTCGAATCCGACGCGGCAAACCGGCCGATGCCAAAGCGCTGGCTGAGATTTTTCGCGATTCCTGGCAGCTCGCCTATCGCGGCATCATTCCTCACCTTCACCTCGAAAGCATGATCCGCCGTCGCGGGCAGGAATGGTGGAACAGCGCCGTCCGCTCCGGCGACAGTATTTTCGTGCTGGAAGTCGAGGGCGAGGTTGCGGGATATGCGACCTGGGGCTCGGCCCGCGCGCGTGGGACCTACCAAGGTGAGATTTACGAGCTTTATCTGGCGCCGATCTATCAGGGGCTCGGTTTTGGCGAGCATCTGTTCGAGGCGTGCCGTCACGCGATGGACGAGCGCCGCATCAAGGGCATGATCTGCTGGGCCCTGGCCGACAACACGCCGGCGATTGATTTCTACTGGCGGCGCGGCGGACGTCCGGTTGCCAGGGCTTACGATCGCATTGGTGGCGCCAAGCTTGAGAAGATCGCGTTCGCCTGGTCTTGAAACCGTCGACTCCTGAGCCGTCGACGACGCCCAACCGCCGCCAATGCCTTGTAGCGGGGCGCGTTTACATCGGGCTTTTGCCCGATGCTCCGACCACTTCAGGCTCCCTGGAACAGTCGAAACTTGCCGTTGTTTTGTCAGCGACGTTCCGCGCTAAAGCTATGGCGTTCGTGTTGGCCACTGCGTCGATGTAGGCGACGTGGCAGGATTCGGACTTGCCAACCTTGGTCACCACCAGAACGCGGCCGCTGCCTTCGTCGTTCTTCGTGTCATAGGAGACGATGGTGGCATAGGGCTCGTCCTGGCCATTGCGCTGCGTAAAGCGCCACTCGATCGTGGCCCTGTTCCGGGCATCGAAGATCGAGTTGAAAGGCACCAATGTCTGGTTCGCGGCCCGATGCTTGCGCGCGTTCTGCCCGACGCTCACATATTGCCGCAGATCGCCTTCCGCTACATAGACGGGAAAACGTGGTAGGCCAGTGCACATTCAGCCGCCACCGTCACGATGCCGCTGCACGTTCTTGCAGTTCTTCAGTTCGATCGTGGTATAGCGGCTTTTCACCGGATTGGCGTCTGCCAAGCTCGGTAGGCAGAGTGCCAGAGCAAGCCCCAACAGGCAGCGAAGGCGATAGGACGACAAAGGACCCCTCCATGCGCATTGACGCCGTAGCTGTCGGATACAACCCACCCGACGATATCAACGTGATCGTCGAGGTGCCGATAGGTGGTGAGCCGGTAAAGTACGAATTGGATAAGGCATCTGGTACGCTATTCGTCGATAGAATGCTGTACACGGCCATGCGTTATCCCGGCAATTACGGCTTTGTTCCTCATACATTGTCGGAGGACGGCGATCCTATCGACGTGCTGATCGCCAATCAGCGGCCGCTCATACCTGGCTGCGTTATTAATTGCCGGCCCGTCGGCGTGCTGGTCATGAGCGACGAGAAGGGCGGCGATGAGAAGGTCATCGCGGTGCCGTCGAGCCGGGTCACCGCGCGCTACGACAAGGTGAAGAGCTATCGCGACTTGCCGGACATCCTGGTGCAGCAGATCGCGCACTTCTTCGAGCACTACAAGGATCTCGAAAACAGCAAGTGGGTGCGGATCGAGCGTTGGGGCGACGCCGATGAAGCGCGCGAGATGATCAAGACGGCGATGGCGCATCCGGACGCCAGGATCAAGTCGCTCTGAGGTTACGGGTGCGGCCTGTTCTCACGGGCTGCGTCGTTTGCTATATGCGCGCCACGCTGGGCGGGAGGAACGCTGATGAGTGACATGAAGATCGCCATCATGGGAGCGGCAGGCCGTATGGGGCGGGAGCTGGCGCGCGCCGCTCACGCCGCGTCGGGCTGCGCGGTCATCGGCGGCATCGAGCTGGCCGGTTCGCCATTCATGGGACAGGACGTCGGTGTCCTGGCCGGTGTCGGCGAGATTGGCGCGCCCATAACGGACGATGCGCTGGAGTTGATCGCGCGCTGCGACGCGGTGCTGGATTTCACGATCCCGAAGGCGTCCGTCGAATTTGCCGGTCTGGCTGCCAATGCGCGCGTCGTGCACGTGCTGGGAACGACCGGCCTTTCGGAAGCCGACGAGGCAGCGATCGCGGCAGCGGCTCGGCATGCCAGGATCATCAAGGCCGGCAATATGAGCCTCGGCGTCAACCTTCTGGTGGCGCTGACGAAAAAGGTCGCGCAGGCGCTCGATGAGGACTTCGATATCGAGGTCCTCGAAATGCACCACAAGCACAAAATCGATGCCCCGTCGGGCACGGCGTTGATGTTGGGACAGGCGGCAGCCGAAGGCCGTGGCATCTCGCATAAGGATCGCAGCGTCCGCGTCCGCGATGGTCACACCGGCGCCCGCAATCGCGGCGATATCGGCTACGCGACGCTGCGCGGTGGCAATGTCGTCGGTGAGCACACGGTGATCTTTGCGGCGGATGGCGAGCGGATCGAGTTGTCGCATCGCGCGACGGATCGCGGGCTGTTCGCGCGCGGTGCCGTTCGTGCGGCGCTGTGGGGGCGCGACAAGCCCCCAGGTCTGTATTCGATGATGGACGTGCTGGGCCTCTAGAGCCCGCGGCTTTGATGCAAGGACGACGATATGGCGGCTGATAATGTTCTCGTGCTGGTGCGGCACGGCGAAAGCGAGTGGAACAAGCTCAACCTGTTCACGGGCTGGCGCGATCCCGATCTCACGGAGAAGGGCATCGCAGAGGCAAAGCGCGCCGGCGATCAGCTCAAGGCCGAAGGCATTTCGTTCGATGTCGCCTATACCAGCGTGCTGAAACGGGCGCAGCATACGCTGCGACTGATCCTCGGCGAGCTTGGACAGCCGGATCTCGTTACCCACAAGGACCAGGCGCTGAATGAACGTGATTACGGTGATCTGTCAGGTCTGAACAAGGATGACGCCCGTAAGCGCTGGGGCGAGGAGCAGGTCCATATCTGGCGGCGCAGCTACGACATCAACCCGCCCGGCGGCGAAAGCCTGAAGGATACCGCGGCGCGCACGCTGCCGTATTACGACGCTACGATCTGGCCGGAGGTGAAGGCCGGCCGCAACGTGATCGTGGCGGCGCACGGCAACTCGCTGCGCTCAATCATCATGAAGCTCGACGGGCTGTCCCGCGAGCAGGTGCTGAGCCTCGAAATTGCCACCGGCGTGCCGATTGTCTACCAGCTCGACGCCGATGGTGGCGTCAAGTCGAAGCGCATTCTGGGCTGACGACTGATATCTCAGGCTGACAAACGAGCTGGGCGCTGGGGGGCGGATTATGGCGTTGGACGACCTTGCCGAAGTGGCAGACGGGCAGAGCAAGACCGCGCGTGATCGTCTGATCGCGGTCTACATCGGCGTTCTGGCCGTCGGGTTGGCGATTTGCGCGCTGGGTGGCAATAACGCGGCCAAGGAAGCCACCCTCAAGAACATCGAGGCGGCGAACACCTGGGCGTTTTTCCAGGCCAAGAACATGCGCCGGCAGGTATTGCGGCTGCAGGTCGATGACCTGGAGCTGCAGCTTCTGGGAACGGCTGGCAATGACACGACGTTGCGGCCGGCGATCGAAGCCAAGATCCAGTCCTACAAGGATCTCGACAAGCAACTGACCAGCGATAAGAAATCCGGTGAAGGGCTCGATGAGCTGTTCGTCAAAGGCAAAGCGCTGGAAACCGAGCGCGATACCGCGATGTCGCGCGATCCCTATTTCGACCTTGGCGAAGCGGCACTGCAGATCGCGATCGTGGTGGCGTCGGTCGCTATCATATCGGGCGCGATGTTTTTGCTGGCGGCCAGCTTCGGCTTGGGGCTAGTCGGCGCATTGATGACATTCAATGGCTACTTTCTCTACTGGCAGCTCCCGTTCGTTAGCTGATCGGATTGATCCGCGATCGCCGACTATCGGAAGTAATAGGGGATCTCGTAGCTGCGTTGCGCCGATGTCAGGGCCTGCGGCGGAGCCGGAAAGCGCACGCCGCGGATCGTGCTCAGCACCGCATCGTCCAGCGTGGCTTGCCCGCTTGAAACAAGCACCGTCGCACTCGCCACTTCGCCTGAGGTTTCGACCGTAAAGCGAATACGAACGGTGCCGCGCACGCCCGCCACCGCCCGTGGTCGGCTTCGCGCCAGGGTTTCCAGAACGGCTTTCGCGTAGTCGCTGGCGACGCCGGGGCTGGCTGCTGCCGCTTGAGCCTCGGCCGCTTCGACTCCCTCGATGCCACGCGCCGTCGCGCCGCCCCCCTCTGAGGCTTCCGAGGCCTCAGAGCTTATCGAGGCTGTTGCCGCTTCCGGCTCAGGGGTTTGGGTCGCTTCGGGCTCGGCTTCAATTTCGGTTTCTTCGGGCTCGTCCGGCCGCTCTTTCATGATCCGCAGCGCGACATCGGCAGGCTCCGGCGGCGGCGGCTCCTCGATGGCATCCGGGATGACGAGGTCGGGCATCGGCGCTGCCGTGCTCTCTTTCGTCTCTGTGGTCATCTGCTGTTGGTCGGCGGCTTCCGCGGCTTCCTTGGAGGCTTCAGAACCGGCTTCGCTATGGACGGCGTGCGGACTCGCTGCCGTCTCCGAATTCGCGGACGGTGACAGACTTTCAAGAACCGATGAGCTTATGATGTCGACGTTGACGGCTTCGATGTCGCTGCCGTCGGCGCCGACGAGACCGTTGGGCGGCTTGTACAGCATGGCGCCCATCACAAACGCGTGAGCAGCGAACGCGGTGGTCAGACTGGCCGCCCAATGACGACGCTGAACCGCGCGCGGCAGGCCTTCTGCCGCGCTGAGGTCGACGGAAACCGATATCGTTTCTGGCAGCGGAAGGGCGGTTTCATCGCCGTCTTCCTTGGTTTCCGTCAGGCTCGACTCGCTCATACCCGGTCCCGAAGCAGCACACGCTGCAGCGCGTCGGAACCCTTTACACCAGTGTTGGCGTCCTGTCCTCAGTGCCGGTTAAGGCCCGTACATCACCTCCGGCAGCCACAGTGCGATTTGCGGAAAGATCACGATCAGCACGAGCGCGAAAAGCTGCAGTCCCATGAACTGCATCATGCCGAGATAGATGTCCTTCAACTGCCATTCCGGCACGACGCCTTTCAGAAAGTATGCCGAGAGAGCCACAGGCGGCGACAGCCATGCGGTCTGCAGGTTCACGGCGACGAGAATGCCGAACCAGGTCTTGTTGAAGCCGAGGCTTTCCACCAGCGGCAGCAGGAACGGCACCACGATCAAAATGATCGGCACCCATTCAAGCGGCCAGCCGAGCAGAAAAATCGCCGCCATGATGATGAACAGGATCACATAGCGATTGAGTTCGAGGCCGAGCAGGAAATCGGTCAGCATGCCCGGTGTGCCGAGCCGTGCGAACACTGCGCCGAAGAAGTTTGAGGCCGCGACTAGGAATAGGATGAGGACGGTGATTTCCAGCGTTTTCAGCAGCGCGTCGCAGAAGTTCTTCCAGGTCAGGCGGCCATAGGCGAGGGTCAGCAGCAGCGCGCCGAATGCACCGCAGCCGGCACCTTCCGTCGGCGTCGCGATGCCGAACAGGATGCTGCCGAGCGAGGCCAGCACGAGGCCGGCCGGCGGAACGAGGCCGGCGAAAAAGTCGATCCAGATCTCGCGTTTACTGGTGGCGCGGAATTCTTCCGCCAATGGCGGACCAAGCGCTGGATTGAGCCAGCAGCGAAACATGGTGTAGGCGGTGAAAATAGCGGCCAGCAAAAGGCCGGGGAGGATGGCTGCTGCAAACAGTGTCGTCACCGGTACTTCCAGCACGGGGCCCATCACAACGAGCATGATGCTGGGCGGCAGCAGAATGCCGAGCGTTCCACCTGCCGTGATCAGGCCGGACGATAGCCTGACATCGTAGCCGGAGCGGATCATCGGCTTGCGCGCCATGATGCCGAGGATGGTCACGGAGGCGCCGACGATGCCGGTTGCGGCCGCGAATATCGTGGCCACGAACATCACCGCGAGGAACAGCGATCCGCGCATGGTGGCCAGCATCTTCTGGATGGAGTTGAACAGCCGCTCCATCAGGTTGGCCTGCTCCATCATGATGCCCATGAAGATGAACAGCGGCACCGCGGCTAGCGTCTGTTCCATCATCGTGGCGTTGAACTGGAGCGTCAGCAGGTAGAAGACGAGATTGCCGAACCCGAGATAGCCGAAGACGATGCCCAGAAATATCAGCGTGAAGGAAATCGGGAAGCCAATGAAGATGGCGAACAGCATGGCCCCGATCATCAGGAGGCCGATCATTTCGGGCGTCATGCGTCAGGCCACCGGTTATGTGAGGCTGCATACCAGCTCTTCAGGAACTCCGAGATGCCCTGAATGATCAGCAGGAATATGCCGATCGGCAGGGCACTGCGGACGGGTCCGAGCAGGGGCGCGAAGGCAGTATCCATGCCGCGCTCGCCACGAATGATGGTGGTCCACGCCCAGTCGAACGAGACCCACAGCAGCAGGATCATCGAGGGAAAGAAGAACAAGAGATAAAGGACCGCGTCGACGCGGCCCTGATTGCGCACGGCCCAGTTCCGATAGATGAAGTCCGAACGGATGTGTACGCCCTTCGACAGTCCGTAGGCAGCGCCAAGCACGAACATGGCGCCGTAGAACATGCGGCTGATGTCGTAGGCCCAGACAGTTGGGGCAGTGAACGCGTAGCGTGCGACGACCTCGTAGATCATTGCGAAAACGATCGGCACCAGCATCCACGACACGAGGCGGCCGACGTAATAATTCAGCTTGTCGATGCCGACGATGGTGCGCGCCATCCACGGCGGCATGTCGTCGGGCATGCGTCCGATCGATTGCCGCCGATTGGCGAGCAACTCGTCCGCGATCTCTGGTGCTTCGGCCATAGCAACCTTGGCTGGGTTCTGTTGAGATCTTCAGTCCGGCGGGATGATTGGCGGGCGTATTCTCGAACACGGCCGATCCTCGTCCGCGGCCGATTCTCCGCATATCTCTGCGTTTGATGAACATCTCGCCGATCGTTCATCGGGCACCGATATCCGCGCCCGATGAACGTTGATCTGACGTTACTTCTTCTTCAGCGTCTCGGCATACGCGTTCGCGAGATTCGAGTTTGTGCGCTGCGCCTGCGCCCAGAACGGGATCGTCATATCGGCGAACGCCTTCTGAGAATCGTAGACCTTCTTAAAGAACGGACTTTCGGCTGAGTGCTTCTCAAACAACGCCTTGGTTGCGGCCATATACTCGGTGAAATAGGCATCCGGCGTATCGTGAAGCTGCACGCCGTGCTTTTCGGTCAGTTCCTGCAAGGCTTTGCCATTCTCGGCGATGCGATACGCCACGGCCTTCGTCAGCGAGGCATTGGCCGCCACTTCCATCGCTTTTTTCTGATGCGGCGACAGTTTGTTGTAAACGTCGCCGTTGATGTAGAGGTCGGCGTTGACGACCACCTGATGCAGGCCCTGCATGTAATAGTGCTTGAGCACCTTCTGGAAACCGAACGTCATGTCCGGCTTCGGGCAGCACCATTCGGCACCATCGATCACGCCTTTTTCGAGTGCGGGCAGGATCTCCCCGCCGCCCATGGCAACCGCGGCGACACCAATATCCTTGTAGATTTGTCCGGGAATGCCTGGCGGCATGCGGAAGCGTAGCTTGCGGAAATCATCCATGCTGGTGATCGGATTCTTGAACCATCCGAGCGCTTCCGGTCCGACCGGCTGCAGCATGAAGCCTTTGACGTTGACCTTCATTTCCTTCCACAGCTCGTCATAGAGCTGATGGCCGCCGCCATACAGATACCAGGAGAGCCAGGCGAAATTGTCCATGCCGAGCCCGGAGCCTGCCGGCGGTGAGCCGAACAATGCAGCAGCGGGATGTTTGCCGGACCAGTAGTGCGTCCAGGCAAATCCGCCCTCGATCAATCCCTTGTCGACAGCGTCAAGCGTATCGTTGACTGCGACGACCGCACCCGCCGATAGAACTTCTATCTGCACGGTGTTTCCGGTCAGAGCCGCGACGTCAGCCGCGTACTCCTTCAGCATAATGACTTCATCGGCCGTGGTCGGAATGACGGACTGAACACGGATCTTGACGGTTTTATCCTGTGCGACTGCACCAACAGTCAGTGCTGTCAGTGCGGCAACGGCTCCGAGACCGCCGACGAGCCAATTTCTCAGCGACATCACGTGCAACCTCCCTAAAGGTGCGGGGCCTCCTTTGTGAGGCCTTCATTATGATTTTAGAGCTGAAAGCAGGACCGGATCTTCGTGCCCGTTTCTGTCTTCAAGACACAACGTCTCATTTTTTTGATATATGGGCAAGCACGGAGCGTCCGTGCAAGGACGTGTTTTCAAGTGTCGCTGCGTTCATGCCCGGAGGGGAATGTTGCGCTGAGACGCGCCGCAGCCTCGTGCATCATCGGCACGAAAGTCAGCAATTCCTGCAGGCTGACACGGGCTTCGGGTGCCGATACGGCGATGCCACCGGCAACCTGTCCGGATTTGGTGATCACAGGCACGGACACGCACACGACGCCATCTATGAACTCGCGGTCATCGGTGCCCATGCGGGAGCGAACGATGCGATCGAGTGCAGCATTCAGTGCAGCCGGATCGGTCAGTGTGCGGCTGGTGTAGCGAGACAGTGGCAGGCTTTCGATGGCGGCTGCGCGCTCGTGGCCGGCCAGCAGCGCGAGAAGGAGTTTGCCGATAGCGGTGCAATGTGCCGGCACGCGGCTGCCGGCCTCGAAACGCAAGCCGAGCGGCCACTTCGCCTCGACGCGATCGAGATAGATGACTTCGGATCCCACAAGGATGCCGAAGTTACAGGTTTCGCCGGTTTTTTCTGAAACCGATCGCAATATTGCGTGCCGGCGGTTTCGTGGTGCCGCCGCCGACAGCGTCGATAGCGACAATTCGATCAGGCGTGGACCTTCTATAAAGCCGCGCCGAAGCGATTCCTTTTCCAGAAAGCCCATTTCGGTCAGCAGCGTGGTGATGCGGTGTGCGGTCGGCTTCGTAAGCCCGCACGCGCGCACGATTTCCGACATGGTCAGCGCCTGCTTGGCGGAGGCGACTGTCTCCAGAATTGTGAACGCCTTGCCCATGGCGCCCAATTGCGTGAGTTCGTTTGTCGATGATGCGCGGTCTTCCCCTATGAGGCTGTCAGCCTCGATATGCTCGGGTTGGGCGTCGGCCTGAGTGCTTGCAGACATGGCAAAAGCCTCTGGTTCGCTCGTCGACCTCAACTATGCGGCGGCAATCGCGTGCAAATCAACGTGCTTTGAAGGCGGGCCTCACATCAATATTCGGAGGGCGAGCGGATCATCGCAATCACGTCGCCGTGCGTTCTTGTTCGAAAGTATTGATCTGTCGAACTTTAGCGTCTACGTTTGCTGGCATCAATCTCCCCGATATCTTCAATCCTCATCTGGCAAGGACTTGACGATGGCTCAGAGCGCCCTGTTCTCGAAGGCGAAGCTGCGCGGGCTCGAACTTGATAATCGTATCGTCGTTGCACCGATGTGTCAGTACTCGGCCGAAAACGGCACGATGACCGATTGGCACATGATGCATCTGGGCGCGCTGTCGAATTCCGGCGCAGGTCTCGTGATCATTGAAGCCACTGGTGTCGAGCCCGAAGGTCGGATCACGCCTGCATGCGTTGGTCTGTATTCAGACGAGAACGAAGCGGCGATGAAGCGGGTCGTGGAGGCTTGCCACCGTTTCGGTTCTGCTAAAATCGGCATCCAGCTTGGTCACGCAGGTCGCAAGGCGTCCTGCAAGCGGCCGTGGGAAAGCAAGGCGCACAGCGATCCGCTAACCGATGGAGCATGGCAAACCAAGGCACCATCGGCCATTCCCTATGCGCCGGATTGGCATACGCCGACAGCCTTCACCGGCAAGATGATCGATGATCTGATTCAAGCTTTCGTGGAGGCAACGCGACGGGCCGAGCGGGTCGGTGTCGATCTCATCGAGATCCATGGGGCGCACGGCTATCTGCTGCACCAATTCCTGTCACCATTGTCGAACAAGCGCGACGACGCGTGGGGCGGCAGCCTGGAAAACCGCATGCGTCTGCCGCTTGAAGTGTTCAAGGCGATGCGCGCGGTGTGGCCGGATGAAAAGCCCCTCGGCATCCGCGTTTCCGCCGTCGATTGGGTCGAGGGTGGACTGACCATCGAGGAATCCGTCGAAGTGGCGCGCAAGCTCAACGATCTGGGCTGCGATTTCATCGACGTGTCATCGGGTGGCAATGATCCGAACCAGAAGATCCAGCTCGGACCGGGATATCAGGTGCCGTTCGCGGAGCGGATCAAGCGTGAGGTCGGCATTCCGGTGATGGCGGTCGGTCTGATCACCGAAGCTGAGCATGCCGAAGCCATTGTCGCGGAAGGAAAAACAGACTTCGTTGCGGTCGCCAGGGCTTTCCTCGACGATCCGCATTGGGCGTGGCACGTGGCTTATAAGCTGGGCGTCGATCCCACTTGGCCGGATCAGTATCGCCGCGTCGGACCGAAGTCATGGCCTCCTGCGCTGCGCTATACGACCGCAGGATGACATAAAGGCCAAACAATCGATCGGCGGCTGAAGCACAAATCTGCTTGCGGCAACGCCCTTCGATCGTCTTTAAACAAGCCGAAATTACAGGATGGAAAGGCCTCCCATGTACGAAAACCTCTCGCTCTACATCGACGGCAAATTTACCAGCGGCGACAGCGGCGTTACGTCGGATGTCCTCAACCCGTCCAAGGACAGCGTGCTCGGCAAGCTGCCGCATGCCAAGAAGCCGGAGCTCGACGCTGCGCTGGCCGCCGCTGAAAAGGGCTTCCAGGTCTGGAAGAAGGTTTCCGCTTTCGAGCGTAGCAAGATCCTGCGCAAGGCAGCCGATCTGCTGCGCGAGCGGACCGATGCCATCGCCCAGGTGCTGACCCTGGAGCAGGGCAAGGTTCTGGTCGAAGCCAAGATGGAGATCCAGGGCGCGGCCGACATCATCGAATGGTTCGCCGAAGAAGGCCGTCGCGCCTATGGCCGTATCATCCCGGCGCGCGCCGATGGCGTCCGCAATATGATGATCATGGAGCCGATCGGCCCGGTTGCCGGTTTCGCGCCGTGGAACTTCCCGGTGACGCAGGCCAGCCGCAAGATCGCGGCGGCGCTGGCTGCCGGTTGCTCGATCATCATCAAGTGCCCTGAGGAAACGCCAGGTTCGCCGATCGGCCTCGTGCGCGCGTTCCACGACGCTGGCGTACCTCCGGGCGTCATCAACCTCGTCTACGGCGTTCCGGCCGAACTGTCGGAGTACCTGATCCCGTCGCCGACCATCCGCAAGATCTCGTTCACGGGCTCGGTGCCGGTTGGCAAGCATCTCAACGCTTTGGCCGGCGCACACATGAAGCGCGCCACCATGGAGCTCGGCGGTCACTCGCCGGTGCTGGTGTTCGACGATGCCGAGACCGAGCAGGTCGCAACGCTGATGGCGGCGATGAAGTATCGCAATGCCGGTCAGGTCTGCATCTCGCCGACGCGCTTTTTCGTGCACGACAAGGTGTATGACGCGTTCGTCTCGAAGTTCACCGACATCGCCAAGCGCACCACGGTTGGCGACGGTCTCGAGCCCAACAGCAAGATGGGCCCCCTGGCTAATCCGCGCCGCGTCAACGCGATGGAATCCTTCATGCAGGACGCGCAGGAAAAGGGCGCCAAGGTTGCCACCGGCGGTAAGCGCATCGGCAACCAGGGCAACTTCTTCGAGCCGACGGTTCTCACCGACATTCCGGAGAATGCGCGCATTCTGAACGAAGAGCCTTTCGGTCCGGTCGCGCTGATGCTGCGCTTCAACGACACCGATGAGATGCTGCAGCGCGCCAACAAGCTGCCTTACGGCCTCGCCAGCTACGCCTTCACGCGTAATGGCAAGACTGCTGCGAAGGTTGCCGACGCGCTCGACAGCGGCATGGTGACGATCAATCACCACGGTCTGGCTCTGCCGGAACTGCCGTTCGGCGGCGTCAAGGATTCGGGCTTCGGTTACGAAGGTGGCGCCGAAGGTCTTGCAGTCTACATGACCGGCAAGTTCGTCAGCTACCTCGGCTAAGTTTCGAGGTCGGTCTACGACGATCCGGATAAGCGGGCGGCTGGCGCAAGCGTCAGTCGCCCGTTTTCATGTCCGGGCCATGCTCTGTGGTGGGTGGTCTGGCGTGCTGATAGTAAGCGCAGGCCGAACGTACCAACGGCGCACGTTCTGATGACGTACGTCGAAGTCGCCTGACGGGGCGGCGGTCAGCGCTTACTTCTTCTGCTCGGCGGCGCGGGCCGCTGCCTTGGCAAGAATGGGATCGTTTGCGACCGTAACTGGCGTCGGCGTTGGCGTCACGACCGGTGCCGGGGCAGCCTTCACCGTCGTCACAGTCTGCCGAGATGCTGGCGGGCCGTACAACAATACGGCACCCTCGATGTCACCGGGTTGCAGTGTGCGGAAGCGTTCCTCATACCGATAGTGCATGAGTTGGCCCGTGCCAGGCGGATGATCGAGCCCGATGGCGTGGCCAATTTCATGCGCAATCGTATAGCGCAGATCATAGGCGGTCAGGTTGCCATCGAAGCCGATTTTCCAGCGCTGATCCGGGTTGAGGCAGATCAGCGAGCGCTCGATGCTGCGCGCCCCGCCGGCCAGGGACGGCTTGTAGGCGACGTTGGCGAACGCGCGCCCCTTCGGCTGAGCCTGCGCACCAATCAGGACCCCCGCTTTGGCTGGATCATCAACCTCGGTAAAGGTGATGTTAGCGGCTGCTTCCCACATGTCGAAAGCAGCCCGCACTTCCTTGCGGAAATCGTCCTTGGCTACGCGCGATTTCTCAAGCAGCGCATCCATGGGCACCAAAGTGTTGCAATTGGTAGCGTCCGGGGTGTCCGTGCGACTTTTCACGAAGGCGTAGGAGACTTTGGTGAATTTGGTTTCACCAACCCAGGAATTCCACGCAACTGTTCCGCCATCCAGATTTAAAAGACGGAACCCAAAAGGAACCTGTGCGTTTGCTGCGTTGAGTAGGAGTGCCGCCAGGGTCGTGACGGAAGCGAGAAGAAGCAATTTTCGCATCGAACCCCCGGTGTTGCCATCAGGTGGAGCATGAGCCTAGCGAGACGATCGCTGGGCCATTGCCGCTGCAACACGCCAGAGTAGATATGAAAATATGCCTCGGTCAACCCCAGGCGACGTAGCGACGCGGGGTTATCCGCGTCGCATTTTTGCCTATTCCCCAACGGACTACGCGGTGAGGCGGTCCAGTTCCTCAACAATCGCGCGGCCCATCTCGGTGGTGCCGACCTGGCGCATATTCGGCTGCATGATGTCGCCGGTCCTGAGACCGCGCGCCAGCGCCGCAGCGATTGCCTGATCCACGACGTCCGCCTCGCGCGGCATATCGAACGAATAGCGTAGCGCCATGCCGAAGCTGGCGATGCTGGCGATCGGGTTGGCTTTGCCTTGGCCGGCGATATCGGGGGCTGAACCGTGCACCGGCTCATACAGCGCTTTGCGAACACCTGCGTCATCTGGTGCGCCCAGCGACGCGGACGGCAGCATGCCGAGCGAGCCGGTCATCATCGCCGCTTCGTCCGACAGGATATCGCCGAACAGGTTGTCGCACACGATCACGTCGAACTGCTTCGGGTTGCGGACAAGCTGCATGGCGCAGTTGTCGGCCAGGATGTGGTGCAGTTCGACGCCTTCGCCATGCTGCTTGTGCGTCTCGGTGACGACCTTGTTCCACAGCACACCGGTGGCCATGACGTTGCGCTTGTCGGCCGAATGCACCTTGCCGCCGCGCTTGCGGGCCAGATCGAAGGCAACGCGGGCGATGCGCTCGATTTCATGCGTGGTGTAAACGGTGGTGTCGACGGCGCGCTTCTCGCCGTTCTCCAGCGTCACGATCTCCTTTGGCTCGCCGAAATACGTGCCGCCGGTCAGCTCGCGCAGAATGAGGATGTCCAGGCCTTCGACGATCTCGCGCTTCAGCGAGGACGCCTCGGCCAGTGCCGGATAGCAGATGGCGGGGCGCAGATTGGCGAAGAGCTGCATGTCGCGGCGCAGGCGCAGCAGGCCGGCTTCCGGGCGGACTGCATAGGGAACGTTATCCCACTTCGGTCCGCCGACCGCGCCGAACAGGACCGCTGCGGAATTCTTGGCCTTGGCCACGGCCTCGTCCGTGACGGGCACGCCGTGCTTGTTGATGGCGACGCCGCCGACGAGATCGGTCGAGATCTCGAAGTTGACCTTGCTCTTCTTGTTGAAGAAGGCGAGCACGCGCTCGACCTCAGCCATCACTTCAACGCCGATGCCGTCGCCCGGCAGGAGCAGCACATTTTGCGTGGTCATGTCGCCAAAATTCCATCTCTTTGAGCGTATCCTGGGCGCAGTGCTATCGCGCGATGATCCCGGGCGCAAGCCGACGGACAATTCGGGTACCCCTCAGGCCTAACGGGCTGGGGTCAGGCGGTTACCGCTATGGTGACCAAAACGGCCGAACGTCCGTGTTCTGTGATAGCTATGTGGTAGCCAGGGCTGGCTGGTGATTCAGCATCGGCCAGATCCATCGAGCGTGCCGGGGCGATAGGGCCCGGGCTTCCCCGTGGCAACGAATTCTGGATGACCATGACGCGTCTGGCCCGATCCCTGAACACCCGCAACGCCCGATACGACGTGATTATCGTCGGTTCCGGTTATGGCGGTGGCGTCGCGGCTTCGCGGCTATCGCGCGCGGGCAAGCGCGTTGCCGTACTGGAGCGCGGGCGCGAGTTTCTCACTGGCGAGTTCCCGGCCAAGTTTCCGGAACTCCGGTCGGAGATGCAAGTCAGAGGTGGGCCGGTGCCGATCGGCCGCGAAACTGCGCTCTACGACGTCCGCATCGGGCCGGACATGCACATCCTGGTCGGCTGCGGCCTGGGCGGCGGCTCGCTTGTTAACGCTGGTGTCGCTCTGCGGCCGGACGCACGCGTGTTCGCCGACAGCGTCTGGCCGGGGCAACTGGCGCAGGACGGTCTGCTGGATGAAGGCTTTCGGCGGGCCATGCGCTGGCTGCGTCCGAGCAGCGATCCGCGCGCCGCCGAGACCACCAAGTTCCAGGCTCTCGCCAAGGCCGGCCGGGCTGTCGGGCATGAGCCGGTGGCGCCGCGGGTCGTCGTCAACTTCGAGGACGGCGTCAATGCGGCCGGCATCAGCCAGCCGGGCTGTACGCGCTGTGGCGATTGCTGCGGCGGCTGCAATGTCGGCGCCAAGAATACCGTGGCGCTGACCTATTTGCCGGATGCTGTCCGCCATGGCGCGCATCTGTTCACGGAAGCCAAGGTACGTTCGGTCGCGAAATCGCGCGATGGCGGCTGGCAAGTGCACCTGACGCGGCTCGATGCCGATCGCGGTGACGAGACCGACGTCACCATGCAAGCCGATATGATCGTGCTGGCAGCCGGGACGCTGGGCTCGACCGAGATCCTGCTGCGTTCCCGTGCCGAAGGTCTGGCCGTATCGGAGCGACTCGGCCAGCGGTTCTCGGCCAACGGCGACATTATCGCGTTCGGTTACGGCGCGACGGTGCCGGTCAACGCGATCGGTGTCGGTCATCCCGCCAAATATACGCTCGATCCGCCGGTTGGGGCGTCTGTTTCCGGGCAGCTCGAAATCCGCGATCCCGATGATCTGAGCCAGGAACTCAACGTGCAGGAGGGCGTGATGCCGTCTGCACTGGCGCCGGTGCTGCCGGTGATGTTCATGCCGAATGGCCGTCTGCTGGGCGCGGTGCAGAGCCTGATCAGCGG
>JAEZBU010000406.1 GCA_023426855.1 Pseudomonadota bacterium
GACCAACGGCCTGGTCGAGCGCTTCAACCGCCGCCTGGCCGAGGCCATCGGCGCCAGGCCCGGCGTCGCCCGCAACGAAGGCAAGAACAAGTTCCTCACCCGCGCCGAACGCGATGCCTTCCTGCATGGCTTCGTCGCCGACTACAATCGAACGCGGCTCAAATGCCTCGCCTACAAGGCACCCGCCGAGCTCCTGCTCAATCCGCCGGGACCGAACACCTGCGCGGGAATGACGGCGAGAATGAAGCTCTCGTGATCGATGACGGGGTCGGGCTGGTGCAGACCCCGATGCGGATTTACCGGGTCGGAACCGGCTTCTCGCCGCGATAGTCGTAGAAACCACGCTGGGTTTTGCGGCCGAGCCATCCGGCTTCGACGTACTTAACCAGCAGCGGGCACGGGCGATATTTAGAATCCGCCAGCCCCTCGTACAGCACCTGCATCACCGACAGGCAGGAATCCAGACCGATGAAATCGGCCAGCTCCAGCGGACCCATCGGATGATTGGCGCCAAGCTTCATGGCCTTGTCGATCGCCTCGACCGTGCCGACGCCCTCATACAGCGTATAGACGGCCTCGTTGATCATCGGCAGCAGGATGCGGTTGACGATAAAGGCCGGGAAGTCTTCGGCAACTGCGATAGTCTTGCCGAGCGACTCCACGAACACGCGGCTCGCCGAGAACGTCTCGTCTTCCGTCGCGATGCCGCGGATCAGCTCGACAAGCTGCATCACCGGCACCGGATTCATGAAATGCATGCCGATGAAGCGCTCGGGGCGCTTCGTCGTTGCCGCCAGGCGGGTGATGGAGATGGAGGAGGTATTGGACGCGATGATCGCGGAGGGCTTCAGATTCGGACACAGATCGACGAAGATCTTGCGCTTGACGGTCTCATCCTCGACCGCGGCCTCGATCACGAGATCGCAGTCGCCGAGTGCCGCGAAGTCCGGCGCGTAGCCGATGCGCTTGATCGCGACAGCCTTGTCATCCTGCTTGATGACGCCACGGCTGACCTGACGATCCATGTTCTTATCGATGGTCGCCAAGGCCTTTTCGACCGACTCCTTGACGAGATCCGTGATCACTACGTCGTAGCCCGCAAGGGCCACCACATGCGCGATACCGCTACCCATCTGTCCGGCACCAACAATGCCGACCTTCTTGATAACCACCGGATTTTCGCCTTGTGCCGTTTTTGATTTCACCGCGGCGCCCATCTCTCGAAATCCTCGCGTCCTGGCAGGCACTTAGAGACCCGCCTTCTGCAGCTCAGCGTCGAGTTCGGGCAGAGCCTGGAACAAGTCAGCGACCAGCCCGTAGTCAGCGACCTGGAAGATCGGCGCCTCACCATCCTTGTTGATCGCAACGATCACCTTGGAGTCCTTCATGCCCGCCAGATGCTGGATCGCGCCGGAAATACCGACAGCGATGTACAGCTCCGGCGCAACCACCTTACCGGTCTGTCCGACTTGGTAGTCGTTCGGCACGAAGCCGGCGTCGACCGCTGCGCGGCTGGCGCCCATGGCAGCACCGAGACGATCAGCAACCGGCTCGATGTACTTCGTGAAGTTTTCGCCGGACTGCATGCCGCGACCGCCGGAAATGACGATCTTGGCCGCTGCCAGCTCCGGACGGTCCGACTTGGCGATCTCGGCCTTCTCGAACGTCGTCAAGCCAGCCGCCGCCGGAGCGGAGACCGCTTCGATCGCAGCGGAGCCACCTTCGCCAGCAGAAGCAAAGGCCGCGGTGCGCACCGTGATGACCTTCTTGGCGTCGGTCGACTGTACGGTCTGGATCGCGTTGCCGGCATAGATCGGCCGCTCGAACGTGTCGGGCGACTTGACCGCCGTGATGTCCGAGATCTGCATGACGTCGAGCAGAGCGGCAACACGCGGCAGCACGTTCTTACCGCGTGCCGTCGAAGCTGCCACAACGGCGTCATACGACGACATTAGGTTCACGATCAGAGGAGCCAGCTCTTCGGCGAGCTGATTGGCAAGCTGCGGCGCGTCGGCCACCAGGACCTTGCTGACACCCTGCAGCTTTGCAGCGGCTTCCGCCGCAGGCTGGCATCCAGCACCGGCGACCAGCACATGGACGTCGCCGCCAAGCGCGGCAGCAACGGTAAGCGCTTTCGCCGTGACCGGGTTCAGCGCGTCATTCGAATGCTCGGCGAGAAGAAGAACCGCCATCAGATCACCCCCGCCTCAGTCTTGAGCTTCTCGACCAGCTCAGCCACGCTGCTCACCCGGACGCCCGACTTGCGAGCCGGCGGCTCGGTCGTCTGAAGCACCTTCAGGCGCGGCGCGATGTCGACGCCGAAATCTTCCGGCTTCTTGACGTCGAGCGGCTTTTTCTTGGCCTTCATGATGTTGGGCAACGAAGCATAACGCGGCTCGTTGAGACGCAGGTCGGTGGTCACGATGGCCGGAAGCTTCATCTTCAGCGTTTCGAGACCGCCGTCGACCTCGCGGGTGACCAGCGCGGCGCCGTCTTCAATCGCCACTTTCGAGGCGAAGGTGGCCTGCGACCAGTTCAGCAGAGCAGCCAGCATCTGGCCGGTCTGATTGCAATCGTCATCGATGGCCTGTTTGCCGAGGATGACGAGGCCGGGAGCTTCCGCTTCCACGATGCCCTTGAGCAGCTTGGCGACAGCCAGCGGTTCAACCTGAGCGCCATCGGGCGTCTCAACCAGAATTCCGCGATCGGCACCCATTGCAAGGGCGGTACGGATGGTTTCCTGGGATTTGGCGGGACCAACCGAAACAGCGATGATTTCGGTAGCTTGGCCCTTTTCCTTCAATCGGATCGCCTCTTCCACGGCGATTTCATCGAAGGGGTTCATCGACATTTTTACATTTGCAAGTTCGACGCCTGAGCCATCCGGCTTGACCCGAATCTTCACATTGTAGTCGACCACGCGCTTCACGGGCA
>JAEZBU010000412.1 GCA_023426855.1 Pseudomonadota bacterium
CGAACCTCGCTAAAACGAATGTGGTCTCGGTCAATGACAAGCGTCCGACCGCGGCCGTCCCGCTTTCGGCGATGGATGTCATCACCATGGGCCGGACCCAGCTCGTGTTCGTTCCGTTCTGCGGCGCCGAATTCGACTGGTCCGAGCTCCCTGAAACCAAGGACTGAATGCTGTTCCAGTCAGCAAGCTGCGCCATTCGAGGATCGCGGCGTTACCAAGAGGATGCGGCCGTGATCTGGCCTGTCGCTCCGGCTGCCGCCGGAGCGGACAAGGCCGATCGCCTGATCGCCGTCCTCGCTGACGGCATGGGCGGGCACGCGGGCGGCGCGATTGCCAGCCGCCTCGTCTGCGAAGCATTCCTGGGCAGCATCGTGCAGGCGCCGGGCCCCAATCCGGAGCGGTTGCGCGGTGGTCTTGAAGCCGCCAACAACGCACTCTCCGTCGAAGTCGAAAGCCAGCCCGCGCTGGCCGGTATGGGATCGACGCTGATCGGCACGCTGTTCGGTCACGAAGGCCTCGAATGGGTCAGCGTCGGCGACAGCCCGCTGTATCTCTACCGCGCCGGCGAAGTGGCGCTGCTGAATGAGGATCATTCCCTGGCGCCCGCGCTCGACCAGATGGCGGCCGAAGGCCGGCTGACCTTCGAGCAGGCCCGTAATGATCCGCGCCGCCATCTGCTACGCTCGGCCGTCACCGGCGACGAACTGGAACTGGTCGATCTGTCCAAGCGTGCCCTGGAACTGCGCGACGGAGATTACGTCGTGCTGGCCAGCGACGGCATCCACACGCTGGAGCCTGGCGAGATCGCGCGCGTCATCACGGCCTATCATGCCGACGGCTGCGAAGCGGTCGCCGCCGCGTTGATCCGCGCTGTCGAGCAGATGCGCGATCCGCACCAGGACAATACGACCGTCGCCGTCGTGCGCCCACTCGCAGCAGTGGGCTGACCATGATGACGGATGGGCGCCCCGCGAGAGGCTCCGTCACGTCTTAGCGTCCTCCGTCTAGTCCTCTTCGAGCGCACGCCGCGCCGCCGAGACACCGGCACGACCGGCGGTCGCCGCAGCGGCGGCGCCCAGCAGCAAGGCTATGAAGCTGGAGATTGCGGCACCCGAAATCGTGGAACGTGTGACTGGCGCGGCGGCACCAGGCGCTGCGCCGCCGACGGGCGCGCCGCCCGCACCTGTTTGCATTTGGCCGTACATACTGGCCAAGCTCTGCTCCTGCATGCCCAGTGCGCCGCCAAGCGCGGAAGCGAGCAGGAAGGCGATGACCAGTGTCGTGCCAGCCCAGGTCAGCAAACCGTGGATCATGCCGTCGTTGCGATCGGCCGATCCCAGCGTGCGGCCAGCCACCCAGCCCCCGACCCCAGCCGCGATGATACCTGCCACCGCCCACCAGAACGCGAAGCCCGTGCCAAACCACTCAGTTGTGGTTCCCGTTGGCGCACCGCCAAGACCAACGCCAATGCCGAGAAGGTTGAGCACCAGATGCGCAGCCAGCGCCACGATGATGCCGGCCAGAACGGCCCCCCAGGATAGCCGCCACCCGGCTGGCGCCATCAGCAGATCGGAGTCGCGCTCAATGATGCGCCCAGTGGTCTGCGTCGTGGAACGCATCGAAGGCGGGGTACGCGCCGCCCTATCGTCTTCGTGAATGGTCATGGATCTTCCTCCGAAGGATTCTCCGACAAACGCGTTGGATAAATCCGACGTTCCACCTTCGGTTGCATGGAAAAACAGATGTTTGGTGTGCGGCGACGGCTCCGACCAAGTCGCCGCGCCGTGCGAGCGCTTGGCTTCAGTTGTTGAAGAAGCGCACGAGCGCCAGCGCCAATGCGGGGAAGCTCGCGACCAGGACGAGCCGCACGATGTCGATGCCGACGAACGGCAGCACCCGCCGATAGGTGGACATGATCGGGACATCCTTCGCGATCGCGCCGACCACGAACACGTTTAGCCCGATCGGCGGCGCCACCAATCCGATGCCAACCACGATCAGCACCAGGATGCCGAACCAGATCGCCACTTCCTCCGCCGGCAATCCGAAATCCAACGCCGACACAATCGGGAAGAACACCGGCAATGTCAGCAGGATCATGGCCAGTTCGTCCATCACCGCGCCCAGCAGGATGTAGAACGCCAGCAGCATGGCCAGGATCATGTAGGGCGAGAACCCCGAACCCGCGATCTGCTCGGCAGCCGCAGACGGCAACTGCGACAGCGCAAGGAAGGCATTGAACACCTCCGCGCCCAGCAGGATCAGGAAAATCATGGCGGTCGTCTCCGCCGTCTGCAGCAGACTGAGCTTGATCTCGGCCAATCCCAGCGTGCGCCGAACCAGACCGATCAACAGCATCGCCGCAGCACCGACAGCGGCGGCCTCGGTCGGTGTGAAAACACCGCCATAAATGCCGCCGACCACAGTGATCGCAACGAGGATCGCCGGCCAGATCCTGGACAATGAGCCGCCGCTTTCGTGCGCGTTATCGTCTGCGGACATCGCCGGCGCCAGACCGGGATTGCGCCGGACCACCCAGCCAATAACGAGACAGTAGAAGAAAGACGCCATCAGGCCGGGTATCAGCGCCGCCTGGAACAGCTTGACGATGTTCTGTTCGGTCGCGATGGCGTAGACGACGAGGATGACCGATGGCGGAATGAGAATTCCAAGCGTGCCACCGACAGCCACGGTCGCGCTGGCGAGACCTGCATCGTAGCCGAAACGGCGAAGCTCCGGCAGCGCCGCACGCGAGAAGGTGGCCGTGGTCGCAACCGATGATCCACAGATCGCACCAAACAACGTGCAGGCGCCAATTACCGCCATCGCAAGGCCGCCTTTGCGGTGGCCAAAAGCACGACCGGCCGCCTTGAACAGATCCGTCGAGAGCCCCGATCGCTCAGCCAACGCGCCCATCAGGATAAACAGCGGAATGACCGACAACGTATAATTGGCAAACAGATGATAGGGCGTGGTTTTGATGTAGTGGAGAAACGGGTTCGTACCGACGAACGAGACATATCCCACGCCACCGACGACCAGCATCGCCAAGCCAATCGGCATACGGATTGCGATCAACCCGAGGAGAACAGCAAACCCGACGATCGCGGCGGTCATGCTGCTCGTGCGCCCTTGCTGACGCGCAGCACGGCCGTTGCAAGCGCAGTGAAAGCCAGCAACGCGACCAAAGCCGCCGTGACGGCAATTCCCCAACCGATCGGGATACCGGCCATCATGGTCGTGGTTCCGCTGGCAATCGTCTCGGACGCCCCAACCGCCAGACGCCATGCGAGGAACGCGGCAACCGCGGCGTAGACGATATCCCAGAACGCATCGAGCCACGCCTGCCCCGCTGGCGGCAGCCAAGTGGTGAACGTGTTGACGACGATGTTGCTGCGCTTGAGCTGGCAGTAGGGAAAGGCGGCAAACCCGGATAACGCGACCGCGATCTGCACCATCTCGAAATCACCTGGGATGGCATGGCTCGTTGCCCAGCGCATGCTGACGCTGACACAGACCATTATCGCTGTTGCCAGCATGAGCAAGCCACCAGCCAGCGCAACATTGGCAATTATGGCATAAAGGACGCCCGGCGGTTCCCGTGCATCGTCCTCGCTCAATCCCTCTATGGCCACGCCTTCCTCCGGCTGCCAAATTGCCCCTCAAGATCCGTCAAAGGCTCGCGCCTGATGTTCCCCGTGCAGACGCCTCCACAGCATTCCCTGACTGCAGTGCTTCACCCGACTATATTGGACTGACGTATATCATGATGGATCATGCCCTGCTTGCATTTACTGTCTGAAGAAATGGTCCTGAGCGTGAAGCGCAAAATCCGCTTTCTCGCTCACTGCGCGAACACGAGGCTGCTGACCGATGCCATCCAGCATTTATGACTCGGCCATCTTCAGGGACGCTTTCGGCACCGCCGAGATGCGTCGCATCTTCTCCGACGAGACGTTTGTCGCCAACGCGACGGCTACTGAGGTGGCGCTGGCGCGTGTCCAAGGCGAGCTTGGCATCATTCCCAAACAGGCCGCCGACGAGATCGCGAAACATGCCGATCCGGCGGCAATCGATCTGGCCAAGCTCAAGACGGAGACGGATCTGGTTGGCTATCCCGTCATCGGGCTTGTGCATCAGCTCGCCAAGCAATGCGGCGAGGCCGGGCGGTATCTGCACTGGGGCGC
>JAEZBU010000005.1 GCA_023426855.1 Pseudomonadota bacterium
ATTGGATTGCGAACTGAACTAAGTTCACATATGCAACACGCTCTGCTCCGAAGATCAAAGAGCAGCACTCCATAGAGGTGCAAATGGGGGACGTGTTACATAACGGCCGGATGCCGAAACATCCGGCTTATCTGCTTTCCATAGATCTGGATAAGCGGTCGGTCCGGGTCATCGGCAATAATCCCCCTCCCAATCATCCGGCATTCAGCACCGATGTGTCACCGCGTTTCGATCTCACGGTCTATCGCGTGCTTGCCGATGCTGTTGAGATCGAAACGCATTGGCTGTCATCGACGCCGATCTTCTTTCGACGTAACGGTGCACGGGTTTTCGCGGCGAACAGCTTGGCGGATCTGGCCCAAGTCAGCCATCTGCAAACCGATACGCAGCGGCTCTCTGCGCTGATCCATCAGAAAAGAACAGATGGTCCGGGCGATCCGCAGTTCGCGGATATTACTGTCGCGCATCCCGGAGATACCATTCGCATAACGTTTGCTGATGGCGGCGTGCATATCTCTGCGCTACAGGATGAACGCACGGCAGCGTGCACCCCCCTGCCTGAATCGCAAATAGAGGATGCGCTGGTCGCTTCACTGGAACGCAGGATCGCGGGCGCATCCAAACTTGCCTTCGCTATTTCCGGTGGTGTCGACAGCACAACACTGGCTGCCCTGGGCAGCCGCTTGTTTTCAGGCCAGCCCATCCTGTGCTTTACGGCGAGAACCCACGGCGGTTCGGACTTGCCATTTGCCATCCAGGCCGCGCGAGACATTGGCGCCGACCTGAGAATTGTGGATGTTCCGGTTGATGCCAGCGCACTGGCACTTCATTCAGCGGCTGTAAGCGCTGCCTGTCACCCTATAGCGTTCAGCGGCAACAGCATCGGATTTGCCGCCATCTGTCGCGCAGCACGAGCGGAGGGTGTTGATGTCATCGTCGATGGCACGGGCAGCGATCCACTGTTCGGCGGCGGCTACATGCTGCACGGCATTTACTGGGCACGCGCAGAGGGCTTGGATCGCTCCAGCCAACAGTTTGCCGAGTTCATCGAAGCCGCAAAAGCGATGGGACACTTTTCGCAGGAAGACATCGCCAAACTTACTGCGGAACCTACAGAACGCATCGACTATGGCTTGAAGATGCGCCGTGAAATGACGCGCGGTGGCATGGCGCGCTGGCGCTCGCATCATATCGCCAATGCACGCGCGCACGACATCCGGATCGCCATGCCCTACCTGGATGATGACGTGGCGCGCTTTGTCTGGCACGAGCCGACTGCCTATTTCCAGAAGGGATGGAATAAGGCCCCACTGCGTCGTGTGCTGGAGCGTTACGTTTCGTCGGAAGTCGCTTGGCGTCGCTCTGAACAGGGACTGCGCTGGCCAGTTCGCCCATTTTTGAGCAAAAACCGCTTCGCGATGAGCCAATATATAGCTGGGAGCCGGATACGAAGCGTGTCTCTGGGCTATTGGGCTGCCGGAGCACTCGGCGTCCTGCCAGCGGCACGGTTGGGCCGCCTCTACTCCACCGCGCACGCACACGACTCCGCGCTCGAAGCCTACACACAGGGTCAATACCGTGGCTGAAATGCACGCATTTCTCCGGCAGAATGCTAAACTGTCCAACCAATCGTAGATAATCCACAATACGTTTGTGCACGGACAAGACGGTTACGAGCTAAATTCGCGGCTATGAGAGCCTTGCTCATAAACGACGCGTCGTTGCTGGGACATCACGGTTCAGCACTCGTCACTCAGCGCATCGTAGAACTCGGCGCGGCCGCCAACATCGACGTGATCCACGGCCTATCCTGGACACGCGCACGACGGACGGTGTCAGCGGCCTCTTTCCCATTCGACATCATTATCGTGAACGGGGAAGGCTCATTGCACCACGATTCTCAGTCGGCTGGCTGGATTGCGGATATGGCGGTAGTGGCTCGGGAACGAGGGATACCAGCCTATCTCATAAATGCTACCGAAGAGGACAACAGTTGCCAACTGAGGGGCAAGCTGGCCGCTTATCGCAAGATCTTTCTGCGCGACAAACCAAGCAAAGCCAATCTGGCCCAATATGGAATTGAGGGGCAGGTCGTCCCCGATTTGAGTCTGAGCTGGCCCACCGCTCCGCGCGCAGGCAATCCAGACGGACCGATATTGGTGACCGACGCCTCGGACAACTGGAAAACAGCTCGCCTTATCGAAGCCGCTGCCAATTGGCCTGGCAGCCAAATGATCAGTTTCCGAGCACCACCGCCAGCTTCCCTTCGTCGGGTTACCTACGAGACCAAGCGTGCCTTTACGCACTTCCTGAAAACGACACCCCGCGGTCTCCGATACGCTGGATCAGTCCGGACAAGAGATCAGTTGGTTGAGCAGTACAAACGTTCGCGCGCCATCGTCTGTGCCCGTTATCACAGCCTCTGTTATGCGATTTGCATGCGGCTTCCGTTTCTCGCAATTGATGGAAACACCGCAAAATGCGCGTCGCTGCTCAGTGATATCGGTATCGGCGCCCATCGCTCCATGCGGCTCACAGATCTCGGACAGTTAAAAACCACGCCCGCGATCCCCCCTTTGGCGGAAACGGAACTGACGGCAATAGACAGTTTCCTGGTGAATGCGCGAAACGACGCAAAGCGGATGTTTGTTGATATCGCGGCCGATGCCCGGGCCTCCCTCCAAGGATAGTGTGTCCAAGGTCGGTTTCCTCGCGAGAAGCCGCGAGCACAACACGCCGATGCACAACCCAAGGTTGGTTGGCTAATGGCGTGTGCTCCGCAATTCTTCGCCCGTCCGTCGACTGTCTTGCTACCCCGCAACAGGCGGTCGGTGGATTGGCGATGGCGGCTGGGGGGTTGAATAACTTTCCCAAGGAGCCGCCATCGCTTTTTCTGTGTTCCTCAACGGGTGCGCTGCCTACGCCGCAGTTCAGGCTTCGGCCCAGCGCCCGATGACAGGGCATAGACCGAGCATCATCAAGCTGCCGACCACATCGGCCGGCCGACCGTCGTGAAGATCTGTCGCGCCGTCACCGGTCAGCCCACCCTTTGAACACGCTCGTTCAGCCGCGGACTGCGAACTTCTCGAGCGCCGCGCGATCAATCTCGATTCCCAGCCCGGGGCCAGTCGGAACCGCGACGACGCCGTCGACATGTTCAATCGGCGCGGTCAGCACGGCCTGCCGGAACGGATGCTCTGAACGGTCGAACTCCAGGAGCGGCTCGCGTGCGGTATGACGCGGCGGATTGTGCGGGATCACCGCGAGCAAATGCAGCGCCGCCGCCAAGCCGATGCCGGTACCCCAGACGTGGGCCAGATAACGCACGCCGAATGCATTGGCCATATCGGCAATCTTCTTGCACTCGGACAATCCGCCTGCTGCGCATGTGTCGGGCTGGATAATGTCCATGGCCCGGCGGGTCAGCACTTCGCGGAAGCCCCAGCGGGTAAACTCGCATTCGCCACCGGCCACCGGGATCGGCTGACCGCGACGAACCTCTTCGTAAGACCCCAGATCATCCGGGACCACCGGCTCCTCGAACCAGCCGATGTCGAGATCGGCTACGGCGCGCCCGAGCGCGATCGCATCGATCGCGTCGTAACCATGATTGGCGTCGAGCATCAGGCCGATCTTGGGTCCCATGGCTTCGCGAACGGCCTTGATAAGGGCGACGTCCTCAGCGATGCCAAAGCCGATCTTCAGCTTGACGGCACCAAACCCTTCCCGGACGTAGCCGGTCACTTCCTCGATGATGTAGTCCATCGGATCGCCGGTATCGCGGCGATAGGTTCCCGTCGCGTAGGCCGCGACGCTCGTCCGCAGCGGGCCACCCATGAGCTGGTGAACCGGCGCGCCGAAGCGTTTACCTTTGATATCCCAAAGGGCAATGTCGACGCCGCTCAGCGCCGTTATGGCAAGCCCTTTCTGCCCCTGGTCGCGGAACTGATTATAGAGTGTCTGCCAGATCAGCTCGGTGGCCAGCGCATCCTGACCGATCAGCAGCGGGCGAAATGCTTGAACAACGGCGGCGTTGAGCCTGGACGGTCCGAAGCATTCCCCCCACCCGGTCGTGCCATCCTCGCAGACAATCTCGACGATGCAGGTGGATCGTTTGTCGGCCCGATTGAACGACCACGAGAATGGGATCGTGAGGTCTGCTTCCAGGACGTGAGTCTTTACATCAGCAATCTTCATTTAACGCTCCATTAGGGGTAGCACCGCCGCATCAGCTAAGCTATCGTCCCGCCACTTCGGCCATTAAAGAGCCGATCTCGAACCCTTGCTTCAATAAATGAGCAAGTGACCAACGTGGAGGAGACACGATGATTAAACGCAGGACATTCCTAGCAGGCATGGGCGCTGCGGCAGGTGCCGTAGCAATGCCGGCTATTGTACGGGCACAGGCGCCCATTACACTTAATGGCGCCTCGCAGTTCAATGACGATCACGCCTTTACCAAGGCGTTGGCTAGGTTTGGCGAAATCGTCAAGAAAGAGTACGGAAAGCCCATCGAGTTCGTGCTGCACAAAAATTCATCGCTCGGCCTTGAGAAGCAGTACTTCGAATATATGGCTCAGGGCAAGGCGGTCGACTTTGCTGTCGTTTCACCGGCCCATATGTCGACCTTCTCACGTGCTGCACCATTCATCGACGCGCCATTCGTCTTCCGCGATCTTGCTCATATGGACAAGGTCGTACAGGCCGACATTCTGGCCCCGGTTGCCAAGGAAATCTCCGACAAGGCCGATGTCATGCTGATCGGTTACGGCGGCGGCGGTCTCCGCAACATCTTCATCAACAAGCCGATCGATACGCTGGCCGGTCTCAAGGGCCTGAAGGTCCGCGTCCAGGGCGCGCCGATCTGGTCTAAGACGTTCGCAGCCGTCGGCATGTCACCGACCGTCATTGCCTACAACGAAGTCTACAACGCCATTCAGAACAACGTTATCAGCGCCGGCGAGAACGAAGCCGCAGGCGTCGAAGCGATGAAGTTCTACGAAGTGGCGCCAAACCTGACGCTGACCCAGCACGCCGTGACGATCCGGCCGATCTGCTTTTCCGGCAAGACCTTCAAGAACCTGCCGAAGGATCTGCAGGAGATCATCATCAAGGCCGGCAAGGAAGCTGGCGACTACGGCCGCGAGGTCGAGTCTTCTGAGGATCAGAAGAAGCTCGACAAGCTGGAAGCCGAAGGCAAGCTCAAGCAGATTCCGTTCAAAGATCGTCCGGAAATGCTGAAGCTGGCGGCGCCCGTGATGGCAGCCTACGCTAAAGAGATCGGCGTGGACGAAATCTTCGGCAAAATCAACGCCGTTTAATCCATCCTGCAACGCGAGAATGACGAACGGCCGGGGCATACCCGGCCGTTCCAGTCAGCTCCGATTTCCGGATATCTTCATGACAGATACGCCTCCTGCAGCCGCGCCTAGATCAGCGTGGCGCCGCTTTACAGAGTGGTATTCCACGACGCTTTCATTCGCACTGGCATTTTCACTCTTCATCCTCCTCATTCCGGTCAGCCTGCAGATCTTTTCCCGCTACACCGCGCTGATCCCGAGTTACATCTGGACGGAAGAGATGGCCCGTTTTCTCTTCATCTGGACAATCATGATCGGCGCCATGATCGGCGTTCGGGAGTGGACACACTTCGAAGTCGACTTATGGCCGCGCATGGGCCGCAAGGGTGAAGCAGCTGTCAGCATCCTGTCGCGTATCGGTGTCCTTATCACTGCACTCATCTTTATCTGGGCCGGCATCCAATTCACCCAGTTCGCGATGAACCGCATTTCCGAACTCGCCGAGCTGCCACTCTGGTACATCCATATTGCCTGGCCGCTGACTGGCCTCACGTGGATCGTGTTCCTAGGCGAACAGTTCGTTGACAATCTGAAGGTACTTTTTGGGAGGGACGAGGCGTGACCGGCGTATCTCTATCGCCGGGCGAAGCCGCGGCAATTCTTTTCGGGCTGTTTTTCTTCCTGATGTTCATGCGTGTGCCGATTGCCTTTGCGCTCGGCCTGGCGTGCGTGCCCATTCTCATGTTCGAGCCTCGGCTCGACACCATGACGTTGATGTCCGAGACCTTCAACGCCTTCAACTCGTTCATCCTGCTGGCCGTCCCCTTCTATTTGCTGACTGCCAACATCATGAACTTTGGTGGGACAACCGACCGGTTGATGAAGCTGTCGCGCGCCATCGTCGGACATTTCCCAGGCAGCTTGGCGCAGATCAACGTCGTGCTGTCGATGTTCTTCGCCGGCATCTCCGGATCGGCAACGGCGGACGCAGCAAGCCAGTCCAAGCTGTTCATCGAAGCGCAGACCCGCGAAGGCTACGATCTGTCGTTCTCGGTCGCTATCACGGCCGTGTCCGCAGTCATGGCGGTGATCATTCCACCGTCGATCGTCATGATCGTGTGGGGCGGCATTCTCACGGTGTCGATCGGCGGCCTGTTCCTGGCTGGCATCCTGCCGGGCCTGCTTCTCGGCTTGGCGCAGATGGCGACTGTCCATATCTATGCAAAGCGCCGTGGCTATCCGACCTATCCCAAGTCAACGTGGCGCGAATTGATGTGCGCCTGCTGGGTATCGATACCTGCGCTTTTGACCCCGGCAATCATCATCGGCGGGAAGATCTTCGGCCTGTTCACCGCGACCGAAGCGGCTTGCATCGCCGTGCTGTACGCCAGCACGCTATCGTTCATCGTCTACCGCGAAATGAGCGTGAAGACGTTCTACGAAGCGTTGGTCGATACCGGCAAACTCGCCGGCATCACGCTGTTCTGCGTCGGCACCGCCAGCGCCTTCGGATGGCTTCTCGCTTTCTACAAGATCCCTGAGGCTATTCTTTCGGGTGTATCGGCGTGGAACATGGGCTTCCTGGCGACGGGCTTCTTCATCGCCGGTGTATTTCTGGTGGTCGGTTGCTTCCTCGATGCAATCCCGGCGATCATCATCTGCGCGCCGATCCTGGAGCCGCTGACGCGCGCAGTATCGATGGAGCCCATCCACTTCGCGATGATCAGCATCGTATCGCTGGCTTTCGGTCTGGTCACACCGCCGTATGGCCTCTGTCTGCTGATCGCGTGCGCCATCGCAGGTATTCCACTACGCGCTGCGCTGAAGGACGTCCTGATCATGCTGATCCCGATGTTCGTGGTTCTCGGCTTGGTGATCATGTGGCCGCAGGTTTCGTTGCTGATCCCCAGCCTCATCGCACCGGAGTTCCTGCGCTAAAATACGGTAAGTAGAGCGAATTTGAGATATCGGAAGACGGCGGCCATCGTCCGGCCACGGAACAGCCGCCGTCCTCCCCACGAAGCGCCGCAATGACCGGCTAAATGGTTCGTCCTCTGAGCAAAAAGCGGGAGGGCCGCAGCCATGAGCTGGTCATTTGCATTATCAGTCGCGACATTATTCGCCGCGCCATTGGCGCTCGGCATCACGGCGGCAAGCGCGAAGCCGACGCACTTGCTCGACCCCGTCGCCCACGAGAACCTCGCCATCTACTTCATCCGCGGCCCTTCCGCCGCCGGACCGGTGCCGCTGACATTGCAGGAAGCAATGGCCAAGGGCGCGGTGCACGTGCACGAGACCGGACAGGTCAATGATCTCGTCATCGAGAACACCGGAAAAGAGGACGTCTTCGTCCAGGCTGGCGACATCGTCAAAGGCGGCAAGCAGGATCGGGTGTTGACCGTTAGCATGCTTGTGCCCGCCAACTCCGGGAGAATCGAAATCGGTGCTTACTGCGTCGAACAAGGCCGCTGGGCCGCGCGCGGTCGCGAAGATGTCTCCCGCTTCAGCAGCGCCGAGAAGTCCGTCCCGTCGCGGGCCGCGAAACTCGCCATGCTGGCACCTGAAAAAACCGTGCAACCGCGCGCGCGGACCACGCAGGAGTCCGAACCGGCGATGCGCAACATCCAACGCACCGACAATCGCGCCAGCGGCTTCACCAGAGGCGGCCATTCGCGTCAATCGGACGTGTGGGCGGAAGTCTCCAAGATCCAGCGGGCGCTGTCTGACAACGTACAGGAGAGCGTCAATTCCAGTCTGTCGGCGTCCAGTCTGCAGCTCAGCCTTGAGAACAAGAAGCTGGCAGAGGCGCGCTCGGCTTATGTCGATGCATTGAAGGATGCCGGCAAGACGGACAGCGACATCGTCGGCATGGTTGTCGCAATCAACGGCCGGATCAGCAGCGCCGACATCTACCCCTCGAACGGGCTGTTCAAGAAGATGTGGCCGAAGCTGCTCGATGCCGCGGCGACGGAAGCCATCGGCAGCAACGCGGACAAGGCGACACCACCGACGGTCGCATCGGTGCAAGCGTTCCTGACCGATGCGGAAAATGCCAAGACGGCGACGGTGACCGATACGCGGGCCAGTCCGATCAAGCGCGAGATCCGCGACGCCGAGAGCAGCCTGCTGGTGGAAACGCGCAAGAATGACGGCGGCTTCGTGCATCGCGCCTATCTGTCGAAGTAAGCAGCGGCCGCCGATCCGGTTGGTTCGCGAACACGTCATGGCCGGTCGGCGCGTCGACCGGCCATGATCCGTTTTGCGGACTGATCACCGAGCGCGCTGGACACGACGCACCAGGACGGTATCGTGGCGTATCCGGATTATCCCGTTGGCCAAGCGATGGAGTACCCCTTGAGCTACGATCTGATCCTGAAAGGCGGCCGCGTCATCGACCCGTCGCAAGGCATCGACGGTCCCAATGAAGTCGGCTTCAGCGAGGGCAAGGTTGCGGCCGTCGCGAAATCCCTGAAGCCCGGTCCGACGACCAAGGTTCGCGATGTCGGCGGCAAAATCATCACCCCCGGCTTGATCGACATGCACACCCACGTCTACTGGGGCGGCACGTCGCTCGGCATCGACGCGGAGGAGTTCTGCCGGACCAGCGGCGTCACCACGGCCATCGATACCGGTAGCGCGGGACCGGGCAATTTCCTCGGCTTCCGCAAGCATGTGATCGAGAAATCCGAAGTGCGGATCCTCGCTTACCTTCACGTCTCATTTGCGGGAATCTACGCGTTCTCCAACACCATCATGGTCGGCGAGAGCGAAGAGGTGCGCCTGCTGGCGCCGCAGGATTGCGTGGAAGTTGCCGAGCAGCATCGTGATGTGCTCGTCGGCATCAAGGTGCGCGTGGGACGGCATGCGTCCGGCACGCAGGGCTGGAATGCTCTGAAAATGGCGCTCGAAGTCGCCGAGGAAGTCGGCATGCCGCTGATGGCGCATATCGATCATCCGCCGCCATCGTACGAGGATGTCATCAACCTGCTGCGACCGGGCGACATTCTCACCCACGCGTTCCGGCCGTTCCCGAATACGCCGTGCTCGGCGCAGGGTAAGGTGAAGCCGGAAGTGCTGGCGGCGCGCGAACGCGGCGTGCTGTTCGACATCGGCCACGGCAAGGGTTCGTTCGCCTTCAAGACTGCCCGCGCCATGCTGGCCAACGGTTTCTACCCGGACACCATCTCATCCGACGTGCATACGCTGTGCATCAACGGCCCTGCCTTCGATCAGGTGACGACGATGTCGAAGTTCCTGTGCTTGGGCATGCCGCTGCGCGACATCATCAAGGCGTCGACTGAGAGCGCAGGGATGGCGCTGCGACGCCCGGAGCTCGGCAGCCTGAAACCCGGCTCGGTCGGCGATGCGACGATCCTCAGCGTGAACGACGGAGAGTTCGATTACGTGGACGTCGTGGGCGAGCACTTGACCGGCAAGCAACGCATCGTTTCAGAAGGGGTAGTCATCGGCGGCCGCTGGTGGCACCCTCGCGAGGAAGCCTGACACACTTATCGGAGATGCGCTCATGACGCCTGAAGAGAAGCTGAAAAGCCTTGGACTGACCCTGCCCGCAGTCCCAACGCCGGTCGCGAACTATGTTTCGTTCAAGGTCTTTGACAAGACCCTGTATTGCTCCGGCCAGGGTCCGCGCACGCCGGATGGCAGCTACTTCACCGGCAAGGTCGGCCGTGACGTCACCGTCGAGCAGGCTTACGAGCACGCCAAGCTCATCGGTCTGCAGATCCTCGCCACCGCCAAGAAAGCCGTCGGCGACCTGTCGCGCCTCGAAGCCATCAAGCTGCTCGGCATGGTCAACGGTGTGCCGGAGTTCGGCGATCAGCCGAAGGTGATCAACGGTTGCTCCGACCTGCTGGTCGAGGTGCTGGGTGAGCGCGGGCGGCATGCGCGTTCCGCGGTCGGCATGGGCTCGCTGCCGAACAACATGACAGTCGAGATCGAGGCGATCTTCCGCATCCACGACTGACGGCGCGAAGCCGCCATCGTTCTACAATTGAAGCGCGGGTGCCGTCACTCCGGCGGCGGCACCGCGCCTTTGCGTTCAACGATCATGCCATAGTGCTGCGGCTGGCGATGGATGGCGAAGTTGAACACCGTCGACTTATATGACGCCGTGAGATCGAGATCGCAGCGCGCGAAGCACAGCTCGTCGCCGAGCGTCGCGCACATCGCGACCGTCTCGCCGGACGGCGCGATGATCTGGGACTGCCCCATCTGCACCACGCCTTCTTCCTCGCCGGCCTTCGCAACGCCCACCACCCACGTACCATTCTGGTAAGCGCCCGCCTGCATCACCAGCGCGTTGTGGTGATTGGCGAGCGCGTCATGTTCCGGCGCCGGCGGATTGTGCACCGGCGTGTTGTAGCCGAGGACGATCATCTCGACGCCTTGCAGGCCCATGACGCGATAGGTCTCCGGCCAGCGGCGGTCATTGCAAATGCACATGCCGATGATGCCGCCGAACGCGCGAAACACCGGAAAGCCCAGGTCGCCAACCTCGAAGTAGCGCTTCTCCAGATGCTGAAACTGCCGCCACGGTTCGTGCTCGGCATGACCCGGCAGATGCACCTTGCGATACTTGCCGACGATGCGGCCGGTCTTGTCGACCAGGATTGCCGTGTTGAACCGGCGCAGGCGTCCGTCCTGCTCGACCAGTTCCGCGTAGCCGAGCTGGAAACCGATGCCGAGCTTCTGCGCCTCATCGAACAGCGGTCGTGTTTCCGGCGACGGCATCTCGCGCTCGAAGTAGCTGTCGATTTCGGCCTGATCGGCGAAATACCAGCGCGGGAAAAACGTCGTCAGCGCGAGTTCGGGAAACACCACGAGATCGCAGCCGTGCGCCTTGGCCTCGCGCAGCAGCGCGATCAGCCTGCGCACGACTTGGCTGCGCGTTTCCGCCTTCGCGATCGGTCCCAGTTGCGCGGCACCAACGGTGATGATCCTCGGCATATCGTGCCCTCCTCGTGCCTGCTCTGTCGTACGCCGGCGCTGGTCAGACGTGCTCGGCGACTGGCCCTTCGCGCAGATGGCAAGCCGCATACTGGCCCGGACGCACTTCGCGCATCGCCGGCCGCTCGGTCTTGCAGCGCGCGAAGGCATAGGGACAACTGGTATGGAAATGGCAGCCCGCGGGCGGCTTGATCGGGCTCGGCACGTCGCCCTGCAGGATGATGCGATCCGGCTTTTGGGTCGGATCCGGCACCGGCACCGCAGACAGCAACGCTTCCGTGTAGGGATGCTGTGGCGCGGCGAACAAGGCAGCCTTATCGGCGATTTCCACGATGCGCCCCAGGTACATCACAGCCACGCGGCGCGTCATGTGCTCGACGATCGCCAGATCGTGACTGATGAACAGCAGCGCAAGGCCGAGCTCGCGTTGCAGATCGCTCAGCAGATTGACGATCTGCGCCTTCACCGAAACATCGAGCGCCGACACGGCTTCGTCGCAAATGATGATGTCCGGATCGGTTGCCAGAGCCCGCGCGATTCCGATGCGCTGCCGCTGCCCGCCGGAAAACTCATGCGGCCAGCGGTTGATGGCATCGCGCGGCAGCCGCACCTTGTCCATCAAATCGCCGACACGCTCGTCGATCTCGGATTGCGATTTCGCCAGCCGGAAATTGCGGATCGGTTCGGCCAGGATATCGCGGACGCGCATGCGCGGGTTGAGGCTGGAGAATGGATCCTGGAACACCACCTGGATACGGCGGCGTAACGGCCGCAACGCTCCTGCGCCGACGTTATCGATACGCGCACCGTCCAGCCAGACCTCACCGTCGGTGATGTCGAACAGGCGCAGGATGGCGCGGCCGACGGTGGACTTTCCGCACCCGGACTCACCGACCAGCGCCAGCGTCTCGCCCTTCTCGATATGGAAAGACACGCCATCGACGGCATGCACGTGGCCGGTGACGCGACCCAACACGCCACCATGCAACGCGAAGTGTTTTTTGAGGCCTTTGACCTGAAGCAGCGGCGTCGTCATGCGGATACCGCCTCCCGGGCTGCGAAATGGCATGCAGCGAGATGGTTGGCGCCTTTCATTTCGAGCGCCGGCGCCACTTCCCGACAGACGTCCTGCACCTTGGGACAGCGCCCGGCAAACACGCAGCCTGGAATGCGCGCCTTGAGGCTGGGCACCAGGCCGGGAATTTCCGACAGGCGGGTCTGCTCACCGGAAAGCGATGATCCGATTTTCGGCACCGCGCCGAGCAAACCTTGCGTGTAGGGATGGCGTGGATTGCCAAACAGTTCGCGGACAGGCGCTTCTTCCACCTTGCGACCGGCGTACATCACCATCACACGCTCGGCGACTTCGGCAACGACGCCGAGATCGTGCGTGATCAGCATGATCGCGGCGCCGACGCGGCGTTTCAGGTCCGCCATCAGCCCGAGAATCTGCGCCTGTATGGTGACGTCGAGCGCCGTTGTCGGCTCGTCCGCGATCAGCAGCTTCGGATTGCACGCCAGCGCCATGGCGATCATCACCCGCTGGCGCATGCCGCCGGACAACTGATGCGGGTATTCTCCAACGCGTCGGCGCGGCTCGGGAATGCCGACCAGCGTCAGCATCTCGACCGCGCGCTTTTCAGCATCGGAGCGCGACAGCCCCTGATGCAGCCGCAGCGTCTCGCCGATCTGCCGGCCGATTGTGAGCACTGGATTAAGGCTCGTCATCGGTTCCTGGAAGATCATGCTGATGTCGTCGCCGCGGATGTCGCGCATCTCCTTGTCCGATAGCGACAGCAGATCACGATTGCCGAAGCGGATCGTGCCGGCGATGCGTCCCGGCGGCTCCGGGATCAGGCGCAGGATCGACATGGCGGTGACTGACTTGCCGCAACCGGACTCACCGACAATGGCCAGCGTTTCACCTTCCGCGACATGGAACGACACGCCATCGACCGCGCGATTGACGCCGTCCGGCGTGCGGAAATGCGTCTGCAGGTTTTCGACTTCCAGCAGCGCCATCGCTCACGCCCCCTTGGCTGTGCGCGGGTCGAGCGCGTCTCTGAGGCCATCACCGAGCAGGTTCACCGCAAGCACGGTGATCGACAGAAATACGGCCGGGAAGAAGATGATGTACGGCTTCACCTGCCACAGCGCGCGGCCGTCGGCCATGATGTTGCCCCACGACGGAATGATCGGCGGCGTACCTGCGCCGATGAACGAAAGGATGGATTCTGTGATCATCGCCGATGCGCAGATGTAGGTCGCCTGCACAGTCAGCGGCGCCACGGTATTCGGCAGGATATGGCGAAAGATAATCATCGGTGTCGTCGTGCCGGCCGCAATCGCGGCATCGACATACGGCTGCTCGCGCAACGACAGAACAACACCGCGCACCAGGCGCGATACGCGGGGAATCTCAGCAACGGCGATCGCCATGATCACGTTCTCGACGCTGGCCCGCGTCAGCGCCATCAATGCGATTGCCAGCAGGATCGGCGGAATGGACATCATGCCATCCATGATCCGCATGATCAGCCCATCGATCCAGCGCAGGTATCCGGAAACCAGACCGATCGCCAAGCCGATCACCGACGCAATGACGGCGACCGAAAAGCCGACGAGCAGAGATACGCGAGCACCGTATAAAACGCGCGAATAGATATCGCGGCCGACGGCATCACTACCGAACCAGAATTCAGCCGAGGGCTCTCGCGTACGCTTCGCCGGAGCCAGTGCCGTTGGATCGACTGTGCCGAGATACGGCGCGAAGATCGCGATCAACACCATCAGCACCAGCAAGCCGAGACCGACCGAGATCGTCGGCTGACGCAGGATGAAACCGATCAGGCCACGCCGTACTTTTACCGGCGGCAGGATGTCCGGCAGTTCCGGTGCCGCGCTGAAAGCATCACGCCGCGCGGCCGGATCAGCGGTTGCTGTGAAGGGCGTATTCAATAGCGGATCCTCGGATCGAGCAGCGTGTAGATCAGGTCGATGGCGAGATTGACCAGCACGTAGACGAAGCTGAACATCAGCACGAGGCCCTGGATCAGCGGATAGTCACGGCGCACGATCGCATCGATGGTCAGACGTCCGAGACCGGGGATCGCGAAGACGCTCTCCGTCACCACCGCTCCACCGATCAGCAGCGCCACGCCGATGCCGATCACCGTCACGATGGGCACGGCCGCGTTCTTCAACGCATGCAGGAAGAGCACACCGCCCTGCCCCACGCCTTTCGCGCGCGCGGTGCGAATGTAGTCCTGGCTCAGGACTTCGAGCATCGTTGCGCGCGTGATGCGGGCAATCAACGCGATGTAGACGAAGCCGAGCGCGATGCCTGGCAGGACCAAATGCTCAAGCCAAGGCCAGAACCCGCGCGAAATCGGCGAATAGCCTTGCACGGGGAGCCAATCGAGTTCGAGGGCAAAGTAGTAGGCCAGCAGATATCCAACGACGAAAACGGGGATCGAAAACCCCAGCACCGACACGCTCATGATCAGACGGTCGATCCACGTTCCAGCCTTCCACGCCGCGACGACACCAATCGGAACGGCGATGCCGATCGCCAGGATCAGCGTGACGATCATCAGAGAAAGCGTCGGCTCGACACGCTGCCCGATCAACTCGGTGACCGGCAGGCCGGTAAACATCGATATGCCGAGATCGCCTCGCAGAACATGCCCGCTCCATTCCGTGAAACGGACCAGGAAAGGCCGATCAAGTCCCAGGCTCTGGCGGATCTTCTCGACGTCTTCAGGAGACGCCTGCTCACCGGCAATGACGGCCGCCGGGTCGCCCGGCGCAATATATAGCAGGCTGAAGACGAAAAAGCCGACGAATGCCATGACCGGAATCGTCGCAAGCACGCGCCGTAGCAGGTAACCGAGCATTCCTGTCTCCCCTGCCTTCACCTGCTCACTGAAGAGGTGAAAGCGAGCGTGGCGCGCGGGGAGATATCCGCTTGCCACGCCGTCTTGAATAGGTCGGCGTGCCCTCCCGATCCCAGATCGGAAGGGCTGCGGAGATCAGGTCTTCTTGACGCCCCAGAACCACGGCAGAGGACCGCTCGTGACACCTTCCAGATTGGAGCGCCACGCCTGGAATGTGTAGTAGAAGCCGGTCGGAATATAGACGACGTGCTCCATCGCGGCCTTGTTGGCCGCAGCCAGCACAGCCTTTTCCTCATCCAGCGTGCTGGCGTCGTACCAAGCGGAAATGTTCTTCTCGACCTCGGCATTATCCGGCCAGCCGAACCATGCTTTGTCGCCACTGGCGCGGACAGCGATGTTGCCGACCGGGCTGGCGCAGTCTGCGCCGGCATGCCATGTGTGGAACATGCCCCAGCCGCCCTGTCCTGGCGGGCTCTTGGAGGCGCGCCGCTGACCAACGGTGCCCCAATCAGTCGCCACGAAATCAACCGTCATGCCGATCTTTTTCAGCAGATCGGCAGTGATTTCGCCCATTGCCTTGAGTGTCGGCTGATCCTGCGCAACGAGGCAGGTCACAGGCTGTCCGCTGTAGCCGGCTTCCTGCAGCAGCTTCTTGGCGGCGTCATAGTCGCGCTTGCCTTTCAGCGGTTCACCACCCGCCTCGGTGTACAGTGTCGTTCCAGGTGTGAAGAAGCTCGGGATCACCTTCCACATGCTGGTGTCCGACCCGACCACCGCGCTCATGTAGTCTTCCTGGCTCAGCGCCATCTGCACCGCACGGCGGATCTTCACATCGTTGAAAGGCGGATGCAGGTGATTGAGCCGGAACGAGCCGATGTTGCCCAGCGGGTCGGCGATATCGACTTTGATGTTACGGTTCCGTTTGAGCAGCGGCACCAAGTCGGGCAGCGGCGTTTCCCACCAATCGACTTCACCATTCTGCAGAGCTGCCGATGCCGTCGCTGGATCCGGCATGATGATCCATTCGATACGGTCGAAATCAATGACCTTGCCGCCGGCCCACCACTCAGCCACGCCGTCGCGAGGCTTGTAATCCGCGTTCTTCTCGAATGCAGCCAGCGCGCCGGGCTTCCAATCCGCGCGCACAAACTTCATCGGCCCCGAGCCGATATATTCTTCGATCTGCTTGAACGGGTCTGTTTTGGCGATTCTCTCAGGCATGATGCAGCAGCACGGCGTGCCGACCTTGCCGAGTGCCAGCAGCATTTTCGGATAGGGCTTGGACAACACCCATTTGAACGTCGTGTCGTCGACGGCGGTCAACTCTTTCTGGATCGCGCGCAACATCAGCCCCATGGCATCGCGCTGGCTCCAGCGATCGATGCTGGCCACGCAATCTTTTGCCAATACAGGAGCGCCGTCATGAAACTTGAGGCCGGACCGCAGCTTGAAAGTCCACGTCAGGCCATCGGACGAAACTTCCTCGCCTTCTACCATCTGGCGTTGCGGCGCAAGCTTGCTGTCCATGCCATACAGCGTGTCCCAGACCAATTGGGCGGCGTTGCGGACAACGTATTGCGTACCCCAAATCGGATCGAAGTTGGCGAGGTTGGATTGCGGCACGAACTTCAAGACTTTCGCGGCGCCCTGCGCGATAGCCGGGGCAGCGAGGCTACCGCTGGCAGCAAGAGCGCCAACACCTGCCGATGCTTTGAGAAACGATCTGCGATCCATTGAAAACCTCCCGTTCTGCTCGGCCGATCGTTGCAAGCCGCCATGGCGGGCTTCGATAGGACCTCCACGCCTCGATCGTCGGTTGGTTGCGGATTTTTTTTCGCATTAAGACGGCCAACCCGATCGATACGGATATTCCGCACTACCCTTAGCACCTCTGTCAAGGGACGAACGCTGATCATTATGCTCAGTAAAGCAGCAAGCCTTCGCCTAAAGTCGAGATAGGTGATGATAAATGGGGCTGTTGCCGCTCGCTTGTTGGCAAGGTCTGTCCGGCATGTTGCCGTCCAAAACCATTGACAGGAGCCGCATGATCGCTGACGGGATCCGGCTGAGAGAGAGCACTGCTTCACAGGACACAGCCGCATGCCGGATTCCAGCCTGTCGGAAATGAAACAGCGAATTGAAAATCGCACGGCACGCGCGGGCGTGATCGGGCTGGGCTATGTCGGCCTGCCGCTCGCCATGGCGATCGCCCGTGCCGGGTTTCCGGTGACCGGATTTGATACCGACACCGCCAAACCGAAAAAGCTGCACGCAGGCCAGTCGTATATCGATGCCGTCAGCAACGAAGAGCTTTCAAGCTTTGTCGCCAACGGCCGATTTGTCGCCACCAACGATATGTCGGGTTTGTCGGCGTGTGACGTGATCATCATCTGCGTTCCCACACCGCTGACCCGGCAGCGCGAGCCGGACATGAGCTACGTCGAGGCCGTCTCGCGGGATATCGCGATTCAACTCAGGAACGGACAGCTTATCGTTCTGGAATCGACGACCTATCCAGGCACGACAGATGAAATCGTGCGTCCGATCCTGGAAACCAGCAGCCTGAAATCCGGGCGCGATTTCTTTATCGGTTTCTCGCCGGAGCGCGAAGATCCCGGCAATCAGCATTTCGAAACCTCGACGATCCCGAAGGTGGTTGCGGGCGACGGCGCAGAAGCGCTCGCACTGGTCACGGCATTCTACGGGGCGGTCGTTCAGCGTATCGTCCCGGTATCGTCACCCTCCACTGCTGAAGCCGTGAAGATCACCGAGAACATCTTTCGCGCCGTCAATATCGCTTTGGTGAACGAGCTCAAGGTCGTTTACGACGCTATGGGTATCGACGTCTGGGAAGTGATCGAGGCGGCGAAGACGAAGCCGTTCGGCTTCATGCCGTTCTATCCGGGACCTGGGCTGGGCGGACATTGCATCCCGATCGATCCATTCTACCTCACCTGGAAATCGCGTGAGTTCGAAGTGCCGACGCGTTTCATTGAACTCGCCGGCGAAATCAACACGGCCATGCCGCGCTATGTCGTGGCGCGCCTCGAGGAAGCCTTAGACGCCAACCTTGGACTGTCGCTCAGCAAAGCGCGCATTCTCATCATCGGGCTGGCTTACAAGAAGAACGTGTCGGACGTCCGGGAGAGCCCGACATTCAAGCTGATGGAGTTGATCGAGAAACGCGGCGCGGCCTGCGCTTTCCACGATCCGCATGTCGCCATCATTCCGCCGACCCGCGAGCACCAGGCCTTCACCGGCCGCCCGTCCGTGGATCTCACAACCGACAGCCTTGCGCAGTATGACGCCGTGCTGATTTCGACCGATCACGATGCGGTCGATTACGCCATGATTGCCGAGCGGGCAAAACTCATTATCGACACGCGCAATGCGCTGGCCCGACGCAATTTGTCGAGCCAGCGCTGCGTTAAAGCTTAGAGGAACGTCATCAGTCCGGACACGGGAAGCTGACGTACACCCACGGCAGATCGACAGCGCAATTGCGCGATTGCGCATTGGCCTGCTTGTTGCCGCGCGGCTTCGCATCCGCCACTGGGGGCGCAGCCTTCGCCTCTTCGGGAGCCGCCGGTGCCTGTGCCGTATTGCCTGCAGGCTCATCGCGCGTTTGCGGCGCCGGCGCTGCCGCCTGCGGGGCGGGTGCCCGTTCGGCCGGCTGCTGCGCCGCCGGAGCGGCAGGCTTTGCTGCCGTCTGGTCCCCGGCGCTGCACTTGGTCAAATCCGCTGGCGCGCGCGTCCAGATCATGGTTTCGCTGAACAGCTTGGTGCCCATGTATCCGAGCACGCGCAGCTTCTCGCCCGGCTGCGGCTTCAGTTCGACGCTGAATTTCGAATCCTGCTCGGGATCATAAATCCAACCGCGATCCCAAACTCCGGGTCCGGTCGGTTTCACATCACCGAGGATCTGAACCCCGCAGGCTTCTCCGTTGCCTGTGTCCTTGAGCCATACGACACGGCCACACAAGGCGTCACCGCAGGGCGTAATCTCCACCGCGCCACGGCCAGTATGGTCTATCCAAACACCTGTCGGATCGGTTTGAGCATGTGCCGGGGCACTGAGCATCAACATGGCCGCTGCCACGGCACCCGTCAGGAAAGATCCGTTCACTTTCATTCATCACCTCTCACGGGCCTGAAACGCTGGCCCCTGTGAATTGGTTCAGCCGATTGGCTGACTCAAGTGTGGTGCATTGTCGTCGCGGTTGCTGTTACCGACGAAACAGGCTCATCCGGCATAATTCCGATGCAGTAAAGTCACGGAATATCAACAATGCGGCGATCAATACACTGTCACAACACACGGTTTTGCTTGCATTTCTGGCTAACGTATGTCAGCAGGAACTGTGCCGAGCGCAGGGGATCGTATTCATTGATCCCTTTTTCGCACGTTTTGTTTTATTTGCCGCTTTTGGCGACCTCCAAGCCCCCTGCGCTCTATCGGCCGCAAGCCAGCCCTCCCCGGGCGAGGCCCCCGGCCCCTATGGACGTAGACGTGGACGAGGCTTTATTGACGACTTCGACATTCGCTGAGCTGGGGCTCAGCGCTAAGGTGCTGGCTGCCGTGGAGGCAGCCGGTTATGCTAACCCGACTCCGATCCAGACCGAGGCGATACCGGTCGCCGTGACTGGAAAGGATGTTCTGGGAATAGCCCAAACAGGAACAGGCAAGACGGCCTCATTCGTCCTGCCCATGATTACCCGACTGGAAACAGGTCGCGCCCGCGCGCGTATGCCGCGCTCGCTGATCCTGGCGCCCACCCGTGAGCTGGCCGCTCAATGCGCGCAGAGCTTCGAAAAATACGGCATTCACCACAAACTGGACGTTGCGCTGCTGATCGGCGGCGTATCGATGGACGAGCAGGTCAAGAAGCTCGACCGCGGCGTTGATGTGTTGATCGCCACACCGGGCCGCCTGCTTGATCACTTCCAGCGCGGCCGGCTGATGCTGATGGGCGTCGAGATCCTGGTTATCGACGAAGCGGACCGGATGCTCGACATGGGCTTCATTCCCGACATCGAGAAGATCTGCAAGCTGCTGCCGCCGCGTCGTCAGACGCTGTTCTTCTCGGCAACGATGCCGCCGGAAATCCAGCGCCTGGTCGACAGCTTCCTGAAAGATCCCGTGCGCATCGAGGTGGCCCGTCCGGCAACCACGGCCGCCGCGATCACGCAGCGCTTCCAGCTCTGCCGCGACGGCGAGGACTGGGCCAAGCGCGAAACGCTGCGCCAGTTGATGCACGGCCAGGATGTCCGCAACGCCATCATCTTCTGCAATCGGAAGCGCGACGTCGCGATCCTGCTGAAATCGCTGCTCAAGCACGGCTTCAACGCCGGTGCGCTGCACGGCGACATGGATCAGAAAGCCCGCATGGAAACGCTGGATGCGTTCCGTGCCGGCAAGATCACCGTCCTCGCCGCCAGCGATGTTGCCGCCCGCGGCCTCGACATTCCCGAAGTCAGCCACGTGTTCAACTTCGATGTGCCGTGGGCCGGGGACGACTATGTCCATCGCATCGGCCGCACGGGCCGCGCCGGTCGCGAAGGCTATGCCGCGACCCTGGTCACAATAGAGGACCTGAAGCTGGTCAAGGAAATCGAGCGCGTCACAGGCGAAGCGCCGACTTGGCTGGGCGAAGCGCCGACCGAGCAGGATTTCGCCGACGCAGGCCGCAAGCGCAGAGGCGGTGGTCGCGGCGCTTCGAGCGGCACGGGCACCGCGTCGGGCGGCGACCGTCGCCGTGGCGGGCGCTCCGGCGCGTCCGGCGAACGCCAGCAGTCGCGTCGCGGTGGCGACCGGCAGCGGGATCGTGGCGAACGCGGCGAGCGTACGGAGCGCGCCGAACGTGCCCCGATGGCCGCGGACGCACCGCAGCCGTTTGTCGATGCGGGACCAGGTGAACCGAAGCGCGAGGCACGGCGTCCACGACCCGAGCGCCGCCGGGATCAGCCGCAACGCAACGAGGCAGCGCCAGCCGCGCCGGCCGAGAAGCGCTCCAATCAGGAGCGCGGCAATCGGCAGGAGCGTGATAATCGGCAGCCGCGTGAGCGCAAATCCGAACCGGCGGTGGTTGGTTTTGCCGATCAGGTTCCGGCCTTCATGCGCAAGCCGGTTCGTCCGGTGAAAGTCGCGGCAGATTGATTTAGCCTGGCGACAGTTTCAGACAGCGAACGAGATGCAGGTATTCATTATCTGCGTCTCTTTTTTTGCCTATTGCCTCAGAACGCAGTGCACTGTTGAGCAACGTTCCAAATAGAATGAGCCTGCCCTGTGCTATTCCTATTTGCGCAACGTGGCTTCCATGAGCAGGCGAACATTTATTGGTATTGCATCCGTTATTTTCCTAGGCGTTACCGTCTCGGGTTGTGGTGATACGTGCCTGTTTTCGGATTCGGCTAATACGACCGAGACAATCCTATCCACGCTTCGCGATTATGTGATCAAGAATAATTCAAAAGATCTCGAGCGTATCGGCGCTGATTAGCGGCCGTATTATCATTTTTATTCGCGGAGCGATCCCGACACGTTCGATGTTCGATCACCGCGTCATTGCACAGAGTTTCTTCCTGGCAGTCGCGCGATATAATGCTGCGAAAAAGATTCATTCCGATTTCACACGAATGGTGATATGCGCGAAGCGCGCTGCACGGAGCAGTGCGCTTAACTGCAGGACAATTGCCATGAGCAAATCACTCGCCGAGTTTATCGGAA
>JAEZBU010000015.1 GCA_023426855.1 Pseudomonadota bacterium
TCACCGCGCTGCGCCGTCTCGGTCGCGGCGCGATCCCGCGGCCGGAAGCGCAGCGCATCATTGGCAACACGCAGCACGTTGTCTTTCTCCGCCGTCACGATCTGCACGTTGGCGGTCATGCCCGGGAACAGACGGCGATCCTCATTAGAAGCTTCGACAATCACCGTATAAGTCACGACATTCTGCAACTCGGTCGCGGCAAGGCGCACCTGCGTCACGCGGCCGTTGAACTTGCGCTCGGGGTAAGCATCGACCGAGAAGGTCACGGAATTGCCTTCCTCGATGACACCGACATCGGCTTCGTTGACCTGCGCCTCGATGCGAATGCGGCGCAGATCCTGCGCGATCTGGAACAGCTCCGGCGCCTGCAGGCTGGCGGCAACCGTCTGGCCGACGTCCACCGTCCGCGAGATCACCGTGCCGTTGATGGGTGAGCGGATGATCGTGCGATCGAGGTCGATCTGAGCCTGATCGAGCTGCGCTTGCCGTTGCGCAATACCCGCTTCAGCGCTTTCGATCTGAGCCTGTGCGATGGTGATGTCGGCGCGCGCGACTTCGGCATCCCGCGTCGCCGTATCGAGCGCGGATTGAGCGGCGATGCCACGCTCAGCCAATGTCTTCTGGCGTTCGATTGCGCGATCGGCCTGCTTCAGCACGGCTTCGGACTTGATCATCGTCGCGCGCTGGTTGGCGAGCAGCGCCTTCGCGGCAGCAAGATCGGCCTTGGCCTGGTCGACACGTGACTTGTAGGTCTTGGAATCCAGCGACGCCATGACGTCACCTTCCTTGACCTCGGTGTTGTAATCGACGGCGACGGTCTGGATCTGGCCGGAAAGCTGAGAGCCGACCTGCACGGTGACCATCGCGCGCACCGGCCCGGAGGTGGACACGATCTTGCGGATCGGACCCCGCGTCGCCTCGATGGTGTCATAGGTCGTGCCGGTTCCGCCCGACTTGATCATGCTCGGAAGCCAGAGGCTCGCGACACCGACGGCTGCAAGCGGCACGGCCAACGTGAAGAGGTACTTCTTGAGTTTCTTGGTCATCATCATGTGCCTGCCGCCTAGACTGCGTCTTATGAAGCAAGACGCAGCAGGACTATGAAATCCGTCGCATGAACGGGAGGTGGGTGCAGTTTTAGCCAACGTTCATCTTATACGACTAAGCGGCGCCACGAGCGGCACCTCAGCACCGCGCCGCAGCGGCACGGTGCCACGAGCGGCAAGCGAGCCGCTTTGCTGAACGCCAGATGAACGTCGCATTCAGGAGGGGTTCAATGCTGGTCCTCTAGCGTGCAACCTACCCTGAGAAATCTTCCCCGGCGTGATCCAGGGGGCGCAGCGTTCAGGGTCGTTGCGCCCCTACGCCCCTCCTCCGGCAAATCTCCCCAGCAGGTTGAACCTCCTGCCCTCCGACGGCGTTTGATTTGACAAGGACAAGTGGCTAGTTTGCTGCCACATCCCTTTTCCTTGTTTTCCCCTTTTCAAACGCGACGGAGGACGCTCGTGACATTCAAGCTTCCCGAACTACCTTACGCCTATGATGCGCTGCAGCCCTACATGTCGGCTGAGACACTGCAGTTCCATCACGACAAGCATCACCTGGCCTACGTCGACAACGGCAACAAGCTGCTCGCCGGCTCGGGTCTCGAAGGCCAGAGCCTGACCAAGATCGTCAAGGCCGCCTACGAGCAGAAGAACCAGGGCCTGATCAACAACGCCGGCCAGCACTACAACCACCTGCACTTCTGGAACTGGATGAAGAAGGGCGGCGGCGGCAACAAGCTTCCCGCCAAGCTCGAGAAGCTCGTCGAGGGCTACGGCGGCTTCGACAAAATGCGCGCCGACTTCGTCAACGCCGGCGTGACCCAGTTCGGTTCCGGCTGGGCATGGCTCGCCATCAAGGACGGCAAGCTCGAAGTCCAGAAGACCCCGAACGGCGAGAACCCGCTGATGCACGGTTCGCAGCCGATCCTCGGCGTCGATGTGTGGGAGCACAGCTATTACATCGACTATCGCAACGCGCGGCCGAAGTACCTCGAGGCGTGGTTCGACAACCTCGTCAACTGGGAGTACGTGGAGTCGATGATCGAGGGCTGAGCCTCACCGCTGCCCAGTCATCTGATTTGCATTGGCCCGCCGGAGCAATCCGGTGGGCCAACTGCTTTTTAAGGGTTGTGTTCTAGAGTGGCCGATACACGCTGCTTGATCGCGACAACATGACCGGTTACAGCTTGGTCACGGGTTGGGAGACCACGGACAGCAGCGCGTTGGGGGTGGGTTTTTGCTGCGCTTTCTCGCTATCAGCTTGGCACTCGTGCCGGCGTTGTTCGGCATGGGCTGTGCGACGCTCGACATGCGCACGCCTGTGCCAGCCGAACTGGCCCAGCAAGCACAACCATTGAACATGCGCGGCATGCGCGCCTGGGGCGATGAAGTCCCCGGCGATGTCGCCCTCGAGATGCGCGCCCGGCTGCCGAATTTGCAGCGGCTTGCGGTATCGAGCGAGCGTGTTCGCGGCCGACCTGTCGTCAACGTTCTCGCGCTGTCCGGCGGCGGATCGGATGGCGCATTCGGTGCCGGCCTGCTGACAGGCTGGACTGAGCGTGGCACCCGGCCTCAATTCCAGGTCGTCACCGGCGTCAGTGCTGGCGCGATCATTGCGCCGTTCGCATTCCTCGGTTCGCGCTATGATCCGCAGCTAAAAGAGATCTGGACCGACTACGGCACCAACGAACTCATCGTTGCGCAGATCCTGCCAGGCCTGCTCGGCGGCCCGGCGCTGGCCGACAGCGGCCCGCTGAAGGCCCTGATTGAAAAGTATGTCACGCGCAGCTTCCTCGCGGCCATCGCTGCGGAATATCGCAAGGGGCGCCTGCTGCTGATCGGGACCACCAATCTGGATGCCCAGCGGCCGATGGTGTGGAACATGGGTGAGATTGCCGCCAGCGGGCATCCGCGCGCGCTGCAGTTGTTCCGCGATGTCATCCTCGCGTCCGCAGCGATCCCGGGCGCGCTGCCGCCAGTCAACATCACCGTTGACGCAAATGGCCGCCAGTATCAGGAAATGCACGTTGATGGTGGCACGACGCACGAGGTGTTCGTTGCGCCATTCCAGGTGCCTTTCAAGGCCTTCGACCGTTTCTATGCGCAGGCACCACACCGGCGGCTCTACATCATCAAGAACGGCAAGTTTGAACCGGAATACAAACCGGTGAAGGAACAGACCCTGCCGATCGCGGCGCGTGCCATCGAGACCCTGATCAAGAGCCAGCACAAGGGCGACATCTATCGCATCTATCGCATGGCCAAGGATTCCGGCGCAGACTTCAATCTCACGTTCGTACCGGATTCATTCACGCTGAAAGCGCGCGAGGCGTTCGACCGGAAGTATCAGGCTGCACTATTCGCGGAAGGCATCAGGATGTCGTCGGCCGGCCATCCTTGGGTGAAAGTGCCCCCCGACGTCGCCATGGAGCGGGCAGCGGAGCGCTGATTAGAGCTTAAGCTAGCCGCCCTGAACGATCTGCACTGTCATCAGTCGCGAAACGTCATATTATGACAAAACCTTCCTGAACGCAGAAAATCGTCCTCAGACATAAGCGCAGACGCATTCCTATCGCGCCTGCTGCTTGGCCTGATGAGCGGATCACCGCAAAGCGCAGGTGATCCGCGGCAAAGACTTAGGGCATTTCCGATTTAGGTCGAATATTGTCCCCTGCTGGTCGTCCCGGGCCTTGTGCCCGGGATCTATCTCGCGGCTGGTGTCGACACGTGCAGTTGGATGGATCCCGGTGACAAGCACCGGGATGACAACTGTGGCTCGGTTGACGCCTCCGTTTCCATCTGAATCGGAAGGACCCTAGCGGAGACAGCTCAGCGCCGCCCGCCGAGAACCGACTTGATGATCGCGTTCTTCACCTGGGTGATCACCGACCGCATCATGGACCGTGAAACATCCCGCGTGATCTGCTCGCCGATCGACCGACCACCGCGAGGGCCACGGCCGAAAATCACGTTGCCCCAGCTATTGGCCTGCGCCTGCTTCTCCTGTTCGGCAGCAGCATCGGCCGCAGCCTTCTCGGCGCCACGCTTCGCCAAAATCTCATGCGCGGAGTGCGAGTCGACCGCATCCTCGTACTTGCCGTAGACGGGACTGGTGTCGATCAGATTGCGCCGCTCCGCGTCCGTCAGCGGTCCAATGCGTCCGCACGGCGGGCGGATCAGCGTGCGCTGGACGATCGATGGCTCGCCCTTGTTTTCCAGCATCGAGACCAGCGCCTCGCCGACCTTCAGCTCCATGATCACCCGCTCGGTATTGAGTTCGGGATTGGGCCGGAAGGTCGAGGCGGCGGTTTTCACCGCGCGCTGCTCCTGCGGTGTGAATGCGCGCAAGGCATGCTGAACACGATTGCCGAGCTGCGCCGAAACCGCGCTCGGTACGTCCATCGGGTTCTGCGTGATGAAATACACGCCAACGCCCTTCGAGCGCACCAGTCGCGCGATCTGCTCGATGCGGTCCATCAGGGCCTTTGGCGCGTCATCGAACAGCAGATGCGCTTCGTCAAAGAAGAACACCAGCTTGGGCTTCGGCTGATCGCCGACTTCCGGCAGCGTCTGCCATAGCTTGGTCAGCATCCACAGCAGGAACGTCGCGTACAGCCGTGGCTTCTCCATCAGCTTGTCGGCAGCGAACAGGTTGATGATGCCGCGCCCGTCGTTGGACGTGCGGATGAAGTCGTTGATATTGAGGGCTGGCTCGCCGAAGAATTTGTCGGCGCCCTGCTCTTCCAGAACGAGCAGACGGCGCTGGATCGCGCCAACCGAACTCGCGGCGACATTGCCGTATTTCGCCGTCAGTTCCTTCGCGCGCTCGGCGACGTTGCCGATGATGGCGCGCAGATCTCTCAAATCATAAAGCGGCAGTTCTTCATCGGCGGCGACGCGGAATGCGATGTTGAGAACGCCTTCCTGCACCTCGTTGAGTTCCAGCATCCGCGCCAGCAACAGCGGGCCCATGTCGGCCACGGTGGCGCGAACCGGATGCCCCTGCTCGCCGAAGACATCCCAAAAGACAGTCGGGTAGGCTTTGTTCTCGTAGCCTTCGAGCCCGATGTCCTGCACCCGCTTCAGGATGAAATCCTTCGGCTCGCCTTTGGCGGCGATACCGGACAGATCACCCTTGATGTCCGAGGCGAACACGGGAACGCCCGCGTCGGAGAAGCCTTCGGCCAGCACCTGCAGCGTCACGGTCTTGCCGGTGCCGGTGGCGCCCGTGATCAGGCCGTGCCGGTTGGCCAGCTTGAGGTCGAGATACTCAGGCTTGACGCTCTTGCCGACAAAGATCTTGTCGTCCTGTAGCATTGACTGGCTCCTCGCAGTCCCGACCCGTTGCGGCACGCCAAACCCTGCCGACTCGGGCCACCCCATGATCTGGCCCCTCTTGGCACGGCAATGCCGGATTGCAAAGATCGGTTGCATCTGGGACATGGGGATAATGGCATTGAAAATCACCCATTACACCCTGCACGTGAGTTATCCCGGCTTGCACCTTCTCAACCCGGATGGCACCCCTTCGGAAAGCGCGGCAGATAAGCCCGTGACAAGGCCGGCGATTGGCGCGGATAATCCGCACATGCATTGGCCCTGCCGGGCGACAGGAAAGCACTTGGCATGACGGATCAGACAGAGCTGCAGACGCTGTCAACGGAGTTTCCGGCTGCGACGCACGACGCCTGGATTGCACTCGTCGAGAAGGTTCTGAAAGGCGCCGACTTCGATAAGCGCCTCGTCACCCGCACGCTCGACGGCCTCAAGATCAATCCGCTCTATACGCGCACCGATGCACTGCCGGATGCGGCATCGGCAAGCCCCGGCGATGCACCGTTCACCCGCGGCAACCGTGGGGAGGCGATCGGCAGCGGCTGGGACATCCGCCAATTTCACTCCCATAGCGATGCAAAGGCCGCCAATGCCGCGATCATGGAGGATCTGCAAGGCGGCGTGAGCTCGATTGCCCTGCATATCGCAGCACCCGGCACGTCGGGCCTGCCGGTCGATGCACTTGCCGCAGCGCTGGATGGCGTGTTGCTCGACATCTGCCCGATTTCGCTGATCGCCGGTGAAAACGCAGCCGCGGCGACCGACGCGCTGGCAGCAGAGTGGGCCGCGCGCAAACTCGCCGACGACACGCGTCTCGGTCAGTTCAACGACGACCCGCTGGGGACACTGGCGCAATCCGGTGCGCTGAGCCAGCCACTCGACCAAGCCCTGGCAGCAAGCGTCAAACTCATCCGAACCGCCTTGCCCTGGCCGAACGTCACCGCGCTCGTCGCCGACGGCAATGTCTATCATGCAGGTGGCGCCAGCGATGCGCAGGAGCTGGCCGCGATCCTTGCCACGCTGGTCAGCTATCTGCGTGCGGCCGAAGCCGACGGCATCGCGCCGGACCAGACCCTTCCGAAGATCGCCGTCTCCGTCGCCGCTGATGCCGACCAGTTCATGGCAACCGCCAAGCTGCGCGCGCTGCGTCAGCTCATCTGGCGGATCGCTGATGCCTGCGGTGCGGGCGATGCTGCCCGCCGCGTGCCGATCACCGCCGTCACCGCATGGCGCATGCTGGCGCGGCGCGATCCGTGGACCAACATCATGCGCACCACGCTAGCCTGTTCGGGCGCGGCTTTCGGTGGCGCCAACGCCATCACCGTGCTGCCCTTCACCTACGCGCTCGGCCAGACCGACAGTTTCGCACGCCGAGTCGCCCGCAACGTGCAGATCGTGTTGCAGGAGGAATCCAACCTCGGCCGCGTCATCGATCCGGCCGGCGGAAGCTGGTACGTCGAGAAGCTTACCGACGATCTCGCCCAGGCGGCGTGGACACAATTCCAGGCCATCGAAGCCAAGGGCGGCATGGCAGCCGCGCTGACCTCCGGCAGCATTCAGGACGATATCGCAAAGGTTGCAGAGACGCGCCGTCGCGATATCGCCACCGGGCGCATCGCCCTGACCGGCGTGTCGGCGTTTCCGAAGTTCGGCGATGATGGCATCACCGCTGAGCCCTGGCCTGCCGCGCTGCCAGCCGTTGCCAATCCGTCCGTGACTATCGCGCCAGTTGCGCAAGCGCGGCTGGCCGATCCATTCGAGCGCCTGCGTGACGCCGCCGACGCCTATGCCGCCGCCAGCGGATCGCGGCCCGCCGTGTTCATCGCCAATCTCGGCGAAGTCGCCGACTATGGCGCGCGGGTCAACTGGATCCGCAATTTCCTCGCATCAGGCGGCATCGACGCCCTGGTCGACGGAGAGTTCAAGCGCTCCGGCGATGCCGGCGCCCACTTCGCCGACAGCGGCGCGCGTATCGGCTGCATCGTCTCCTCCGACACGGTCTATGCCGAACTCGGCGAAGCCACCGCGCATGCCCTCAAGAGCGCCGGCGCGGAGCAGGTGATGCTGGCGGGCCGGCCGTCGTCTCAGGAGGCCGATCTGAAGGAGGCCGGCGTCGATCGCTTCTGGTACGCCGGCCAGGATGCGGTCGCGGCCTTGAGCGATTTGCACAAAGCTCTCGGCATCGCACCGTCGGCCTGATCTGACGCGGTTCTATTCCGCCGCCAGCCGAGGTTGCGGCATCGCTGGCTCTGTTCCGCCTGAAGCAGCCGCCGTCATCTTCTGCGGCCGATGCAGCGCCGCGACCAGCGCGTAGCTGATGATCATCAGCAAAAACCACGACCCCAGCTTGCCGATCGTTACCATCGACCAGCCATGCCGCTGGTTGGGATACATCCAGGCCGCCGTCAGCGTGCCGATGTTCTCGGCGAACCAGATGAACAGCGCCACCAGCAGGAAACCGACCAGCAACGGCATGCGCCGATGCACCTGCCAGACCTTGAAGTACACCCAGGTGCGCCCGAACAGCAGGAGCGTGGCGGCGAACAGCGCGGCGCGGAAATCCCAGACGAAGTGGTGTCCGAAGAAGTTGACGTAGATCGCGACGGCCAGCAGTCCCAGCGCCCACAACGGCGAATGATAGGT
>JAEZBU010000091.1 GCA_023426855.1 Pseudomonadota bacterium
GATCCTGCGCTTCAACCCTGCCGCATCGGCAGACGCTCTTCAGTGGCACTTGCGCGCTCGGTGGTCAATGAAACAGAGCGATCTGTTTCTCGCCCATGGTGATCTGGACCCGCTCCGAGGTGATCACGGCATTGCCCCCGAAGGTCGGGACCGTGACCTGGTAGGGCACCAGAATGTTGGCGCTGGGGATCGGCCGCAGCGCGATTTCGATTCCGGTCATGGCTGCCAGCTTCTGGCTGTCCTTGTTGTCCCGGTGGCCGGCAATCGGCACGTAGCGGACGCCGCAGACATACGCGGTTTCCGGCTCGCCGCTGGGCTTCTTTTCATCAATGCGGCGCTGGCCTTTGGGCGAGAGGACGAGGTCGAAGCGTTGCTTGCCGTCGAAAATCTCGATGGTTTGCCCGCAGGGATTGCCTGGCCGCCCGCGGCTCAACGCCAGCACGGCGCTCAGCGGATCGAGCGCACCCTTCATATGCTTGTCTTGCAGCGGCACGGTGTCCTTGCGAATCTTGGCGGGCGGCTCGACCGTGGCATCGGCAACGCCCGCGCTATTAAAGTCCATCTTGACCGAGCCGGTCTTGGAATTGGCTTTGAAATCAAATGTGTAATCAGCCGGCTTGGGATCGGAGCCGCGGAAGGAGCCCGAGCCGTTCGATACGCCACTCCACTTGAAGGCGCCGAGAAGCACAGACAACTTCGCATTCGCGGTCAAGGAATAGCCGCGCGCATCGGCGGTGGATTGGAAGTTGAAGCGGCCGATCTCGATGCCGTTGAAGGTGACCTTGTAGCGTCCGGTCACTTTGTCCGGCCAGCCGTCAGCGCGCGATGGTGAAGCTGTGGCGCAAACAACCAGAAGCGCGGCCAGGGCACATTTCCCGACGGCGGCGATCCCGCGGGACGGCCGGGTGGCGTTAATCGTCATGGCGTCGACGGCACCCCTCGGCTAAGCGACGTTTCGCTTGTCCGGGTACCGCCGGTTTTCGTCAATTCTATGTCGCAAAAGCACAATGAACCGGCTGTGGGCGTTGCCACGGCCGGTTGATTGCATCGGGGGACGACGTCCCAATTACGAGTTGGCCGCGGGCCCCGGTGCAACGACGGGCTTCTGGCGCTTGCTCATATACAGGCCGGCAAAATCGATCGGGTCGAGCAGCAGCGGCGGGAAGCCGCCTTCGCGGGTCAGGTCGGCGGCCAGGCGGCGCAGGAACGGGAACAGCAGCGCCGGGCAGTTAATCAGCAGGAACGGCTCAAGCTGCTGCTGGGGCATGTTCTCGATCTTGAACAGGCCCGCATAAACGACTTCCAGATCATAGATCACACCGGCCTTATTGGTGGCGTGCGCCTTGAAATCGATGGCACTTTCAAACAGGTCGTCACCGACGCGCTGGGCGTTGACGTTGACCTCGATCTGCAGGTTCGGGTTGTCGCCGGGGCCCTGAAGCAGCTTGCCCACGTTCGGGTTTTCAAACGACAGATCCTTGATGTACTGCCCAACGACGCGGGCCTGCACGGGAGGCTGAGCCGTCGCGGCCGCTGTTCCGTTACCGTTGCTGCCTTTGTCTTCCATCGTTTTGGTCCCCGGTTGAGATGCGGCAGTGCGCAGATCGTTGGCTGGATGAGTGGCTATCACGCCCCTCGTCCGCCCGCAATGCGTGCTGGCGGACCAAAACGCTACCGATCAGCGATCGCTGCCGTTCTTGCCGGTTTCATCGATGCGCGTGTACTCGCCCTCGATGACCGGTCCGGCTTTTTCGTCGCGGTCGCCATCCCGGCGCTGCTGCTGGCGACGGCTGCTCCACTGCCTGTTGGTAAACACCTCGACGCGGGTTTTGCCGTCGCTGGCCCCACCGTCCAGCATCCAGCTCGCAACGACCCGGCGCACCGGTGGAATGAGCAGCAGCAGGCCGATTGTGTCGCCGATCAGGCCGGGCAGGATCAGCAGCGTACCGGCAAGCAGCAGCAAGGCGCCCTCGAACATCGGCATCACCGGCGGCTTGCCCTCCACCATCGACTGGCGGACCCGGTTGAAAACCGTAAATCCCTGCAGGCGGACCACGAACAGCCCGAGCAAGGCCGTGCCGATGACCAGCACCAGCGTCCAGCCCACCCCGATGATCTGGCCGACGCTGATGAGAACAGCGAGCTCCAGCAGCGGCGCGGCGATGAACAGCAGGAGTAGCACGAACCTCATCGGCCTCTTTCCAGTCGCGGCTTGATCAGCTTGCCGCACGAATGCAACTTGTCTAGGTCATTCTGGTTGGCTTGCACAACGCAATGCCTTAAGTTGTCAATCTTAAGGACCATGACCCGTTGCAGCGAACAGGCGACGATTTCCTTGCCGTGGGACCTAGACCCTGCCGCCGCGTCATCATACATCATGTTGTCACCGGTCCTCGCCACGGAAAGCAGTTCACGATGGATGGCAGAATAGACGTCATTACGCTTCTGTTCCTGATTGTCGCAGTTTTTGTCATATTTAAATTGCGCAGTGTCTTGGGACGGCGGACCGGAGACGAGGAAGCGCGCTACGAGCGACAGGTGCGCGCGCAGCAGGAAGCTCGCGAGCGGGCAGCGGCGGCCAAGGACAAGGTCGTAGCCCTGCCGCGGCGGGATCGCGAGCCGACCCCTGTCGGACAGGACACCCAGACGGCGGTCGCTAGCGCTGAAAGCCGTGTAAAGGGCTTCGCCAAGGGCAACAGCATGCTGGAGCAAGCGCTTCTCAGCATCGCCAAGGTCGATCCGTCGTTCGATCCGGAGCAGTTTCTCGGCGGCGCCAAGCAAGCCTATGAAATGATCGTGACGGCGTTTGCCGAGGGCAACCGCAGGATGCTCAAGGATCTCTTGAGCAAGGATGTCTTCGATGGATTCGCCAGCGCGATCACCGATCGCGAGAGCCGCGGCGAGCAGATCGACCAGAGCTTTGTCGGCATCAATAGCGCTGACTTGATCGAAGCCGAGCAGCGGGGGCGCACCGCGCAGGTGGTGGTGAAATTCGTCAGCCAACTCATTTCGGCGACGCGGGATTCCTCGGGAGAGGTGGTTTCAGGCGATCCGCAGCGCATCCGCGAGGTCACCGATATCTGGACGTTCGCGCGCGATACATCTTCGCGTGACCCGAACTGGAGGCTGATCGCCACTCAGGCGCCGAACTGATCGGCGCTGCGCAACGGGTCCGCTGGAGACCGCACCGATGCCGCGGACCAGTTGCATATGAGCGAGCCGTCGACGACATACCTGCCCGTAAGCTTCGCCGATCTTCCCGGTTGGGCGGATGACGATCACGCGGCCGCCTTGAAGGCGCTCCTCAGCTCATGCGCGCGGCTGGCCGATGTGGCACGAGCGGACACCGCGCTTTCCGGCGTGCTGTTTCCGGTGTCGCTCCGCGCGGTCTTTGCAGCCGCCAACGCGGTGGATGCGTCCGACGCCACGGCTGCGCGGACCTTCTTCGAGACCCAGTTCACGCCTCACAAGATTGTGCACGGCCGGCCGCAGGGTCTGCTGACCGGCTATTACGAGCCGCTTTTTGACGGATCGCGCGTCCGCGAGGGGGTGTTTCAAGTCCCGATCTACCGTCGGCCGCCGGATCTCGTGAATCTCGTCGATGAAGCTGCCCGCGCCACGGTGGGAACGGCGTTGACCCACGCCCGGCGTACCGCAACCGGTACGGAACCCTATGCAACCCGGGAGGAGATCGAGTCCGGCGCCTTGGCCGGCCAGGGGCTGGAACTGTTGTATCTCGCCGATCCGGTCGATGCGTTCTTCATGCAAGTGCAGGGCTCCGGCCGCATTCGGCTGGCGGATGGCACGCTGGTGCGCGTCACCTATGACGGCAAGAACGGGCATCCTTACACATCCATTGGCCGCTATCTCGTCGATACCGGCGCCCTGAGCCTGCAGGATGTCACGCTGGACTCGCTGGCCGCGTGGCTGCGCGCGGACCCGGATCGTGCCCGTCACGTGATGTGGCAGAACAAGTCTTACGTTTTCTTCCGCGCGCTCGAAGGTGCCGAGGCGGATTCGGCAAAGGGTGTGCACGGCATCCCGCTGATTCCGGGCCGCAGTCTGGCAGTCGACACTGCCGTCCATGCGCTGGGCACGCCGATCTACGTCGTTGCACCGACGCTCGATCACGCGTTTGGCGGCAGCAGTTTGCAGCGCTTGATGATCGCGCATGACGTCGGCTCCGCGATCAAAGGGCCGGAGCGCGGCGACATTTACTATGGCAGCGGAGACGTTGCGGGACGACAGGCTGGGACTACCAAGCATCCGGGCAATTTCTTCGCCTTGCTGCCGAAGTCTGCAGGTTCTCGGATTTGATGCGATGAGCCGGTCGCGCAAACCGCCGAGTAAAACGCGGTCGCTCCTGAGTGAGGAGGATCACGAGCTGTGGGCCACAGTGGCGGAAACCCTAAAGCCGGTGCGCTTGAAAGGCCGGATTACGCCGAAGGCAGACATACCGGACGGTATCGGAGCCGCCCCGCCACCGCCTGCCAGATCCGCACGTGCTCCTTTGAATGGTGCTGCAGCCAAATCGCCGGATGTGACCTCATCGACTGCGGCGAGACGCGCTCAGGCCAAGTCGCCGCCGCCGATCGCCGACTTCGATCGCCGCAAGGCGAAACGGATTGCGGGCGGCCGTATCGAGATCGAAGCGCGCATCGACCTGCACGGCATGCGCGCGGCCGAAGCGCATGCCGCCCTGCGTGGCTTCATCATGCGCTGCTATGGTCAGGGGAAACGCAATCTGCTCGTGATCACCGGCAAAGGTGCGACAGCGGATCTGCGCGACAGGCCTTTCGAATTGGATGACCGGCGGGATCGCGGCGTGCTGAAACGCCACGTGCCATTGTGGTTATCCGAGCCGGATCTCCGTGTGGTCGTGGTGAGCTTCACGACGGCCCATGCGCGACACGGCGGCGACGGCGCGCTTTATATTCAACTGCGCAGCCGGTTCCGCACGCCGGCGGAGTGACGCCTCAGTTGCAACCGGCCGTAAGCGACTGCATGGCGCGGGTCATGCCGGACAGCGAATAGGTGTCCTTGGTCGTCGTGCCGCGTTCAGACTGTCCTTGCACGACCATCGTACTTCCCTTCTTCATCGCTTCGATCAGCTTCAGCTCTTCGAAGGGATCGTTGACGAAAGCGCGCTCGTCCTGCGTAAACAGCTTGAACGACTCGTTGCCGATCGTCACCGTCGCGTCCGAGCCTTTGCGGAACGGATAGCCGATTTTCACGCTGACTTCTGACCGGACGCCGTCGCGCGGCCACGCCGAAACATAGAAGAAGATTGTGTCCCTGCGCGCGCCTGCTGGCTCGGTGCTTTGCGGCGCGCCGACCGCGAAGCAAAGCCGCGTAGAGCCTTCTTCGTGTGAATAGAACGACCAGCTATTATGCGTGCCCACCAGTTTTGTCTGCGCCGAAGCGAATCCGCTTCCGGCAGCCAGCATCAGGGCAGCGATATAAACCTTCGAGCGCATTGCACCTCGCGTAGCGACCGCGGCGTGAAGCGGCCTTCCCCCAGCATATAGAGGCTGATCGGCCCTGGTGTCACGTGGGGTGCCTGTGGAAACCGCGTTCAATTTGAACGTGATGAGCGAGCCACATTGCCGCCGACCGGGCGCTCAGCGAACGGAGCAAGTGTCTTGACGCGGTCGTACATGACGATTGCGCCGGCCATTGCCACGTTGATGCAGAAGGACGTCGGTATTTTCACGACGTAGTCGCAACGCGCCAGCAACGGATCTGACAGAGAGCCGCGCTCTGGGCCAAGCACATAAGCGGCACGCAGAGGATGATGAAAGCTTGGCAGATCGATGGCATCCGCGGTCAATTCGACGCCGACCAGCTTGCAGCCCTGCGGCAGCTGCATGTCGTCGAGCGTGCCCCAATTGTAATGCGGCAGATGCCATTGGCCTTTCGAGGTGTCGGCGCGGGCTTCCAGGGCCTGATACGTCGCGCCGACGGTGAACGTAAAACTGGCTCCGAACCCGTGCGCGGATCGCATCAGGTTGCCCAGATTGAGCGCCTTGGACATGCGCTCGGCGCCGATCGCGAAATATCCACGCGCACGGGGAACGGCCGGCATGGCCGCCTGATCGGAAGGTGTTTGTTGGCTCATATCGTTCTGCGCGTCAGTGCAAGTCTGTTGGTTTGTGTCTGGTGCTGGCCCGGTGCGCCGATAGCGCTTAGGTTCTGCGCGTACCACCGTCACCGCGCCCGCCGCACAGGAGGTCTCACATGAAAGCTGCCCTATGCAAGACCCTAGACGGGCCGGAGGCAATTGTAATCGAGGATGTGCCGGACCCTAGGCCCGGTGCAGGCGAGGTTTGCGTCCGGGTCAAAGCCGTCGCCTTCAACTTTCTCGATACGCTGATCACGCGGGGTAAGTATCAGCGCAAACCTGATTTGCCGTTTTCGCCAGGTGCTGAAATCTCCGGTGTGATCGAGGCATTGGGTCCGGACGTGACCGGCTTCCGGGTTGGGGAGCGGGTTTGCGCCGACATCGGCTGGGGCGGCGCGAGCGAGCTCGCGGTTGTGCCCGCGAAAGACTTGCTGCGGGTGCCGGACAAGGTTGCTGATGAGGTCGCGGCCGGTCTCAGCATCACCTACGGCACCGCCATGCACGGATTGAAGGAGCGCGGCCGCCTGCAGCCCTCGGAAACGGTTGCGGTGCTGGGGGCCTCGGGTGGCGCTGGCCTTGCGGCGGTCGAAATCGCCAAACTGCTGGGGGCGAAGGTTATCGCGGCAGCATCGTCAGCCGAGAAGCTGGAAGTTTGCCGGCAGCGCGGCGCTGATCTTTTGCTGAATTACACCACGACAGATCTGAAACAGGGATTGCGGGACCTGACAGACGGTCGGGGGGTCGATGTCATCTACGATTGCGTCGGAGGCGACTACGCCGAGCCGGCGCTGCGATCCATGGCCTGGAATGGCCGGTTTCTGGTGGTCGGCTTTGCCGCTGGCGCGATTCCCAAGATCCCTCTGAACCTTCTTCTGTTGAAGGGATGCGAAATGGTCGGGGTCAATCTCGGCGGGGCCATCGCGCGAGATCCTGATAGTCATAAGACTAATATCGTTTCCGTGTTGAATTGGGTTGCCGCCGGGGAATTGAGGCCGCACACTCACGCTGTGTTCCCGCTCGCGGAAACGGCGGCTGCCATCACCTTGCTCGATCAGCGTAAAGTGACTGGCAAAGTCATCGTCAAACCATGATTGGATTACGCAAACTAAGAAAAGCCGTAAGCCAATGACCGGCTTGCAGAAGCCGCGAACGATTAAAACTGCAATAGGGAGAGAGCAACATCATGAAATTTAAGGCATTTTCCACCTTGGTGGCGGTCGGTTTCGGCGCCCTGGCCGCAGCCGGTGCTGCCCAAGCGCAGAACAAGCAGCTGACGATCGCGACCGGTGGCACGGGCGGCGTCTATTATCCGCTGGGCGGTGGTTTCGGCAGCATCATCGGCAAGGAACTGCCGGGTTATACGGCTACTGCCGAGGTGACCGGCGGTTCGGTCGACAACCTCAAGTTGGTTGGCGCCGGCCGCAGCGACATGGGTCTATCGCAGGTCGACGCGGCCTGGGATGCCATCAACGGCAAGGGCAAGTTCCCCTCCAAGCTGCCGATCCAATCGATCGCCGTTATGTATCCCAACCACATGCACGTGGTGACCGTTGACGGCACCGGCGTCAATTCGATCGCCGATCTCAAGGGCAAGCGCGTATCTACGGGTTCGCCGGGCAGTGCCACGGAAGTGTTTGCATATCGCGTTCTCGAAGCGGCCGGCATCGATGCGGACAAGGACCTCAAGAAGGAGCGTCTTGGCGTCGCTGAGAGCGTCAACGCCATCAAGGACAAGAAGCTCGACGCGTTCTTCTGGGTCGGCGGTCTTCCGACCGCAGCCGTCACCGACCTCGGCGCGACACCGAACACCAAGCTCAAGTTGCTGGATTTCTCTGATCTCGCCGCGAAGATGAACGAAAAGTACGGCCCGCTGTATGCGGAAGCGACGATCCCGAAAGAGACCTACACGGGTATGGATGCCGACAACAAGAACATCACCGTGTGGAACATTATGGCTGTGAATGCCAGCATGCCGGAGGATTTGGCTTACAATCTGACCAAGCTTCTCCTGGAAAAGCGCGATGATCTCGCTCAGGTCCACAAGGAGGCATTGAACGTCAAGCCGGAGCTGCAGACGAACTCGCGGTCTGGCGTTCCCTTCCACCCCGGCGCGCTCAAGTACTTCTCTGAAAAGGGCATCAAGGTCGACTGAGGTTGGCTGCGATCATACGCTGTGCATAAAGGCACCGGGCCGTAAGGCCCGGTGTTTCGTATCGGGTTATCCGATAGTTGCGGTTGTCGGTTGAGGTTCGACCGCTACTGTCCGAAAAATGAAGAATCGGGGCAGAAGTCCCGTAGGGAGGTTATGTTGACAGGTACGGGGCAGCGCACCGGGGGCCAGGCTTCCACATCGATCGAGGCCGATACCGACGAAGTAACTGCCGAGAAGCTGAAGGCTGTCGAGCAGCTCATCGAAGAAGAAGAAGGCGCTACCAATAGGCTGGGCGGATGGCTTGGCTGGGTGATCACTGCGATCGCCGTCGGCGTGTCCCTATTCCACATCTATGCAGCTTACGACATCGTTCCCGCCTTTGTGCTCAGGCCGGTTCACGTCGCGTGCGTGCTGTTCCTGGTCTTCCTGTTGTTCCCGATGATGCCCAGCATGCGCGATCGCATTCGCTGGTGGGATTGGCTGCTGGCGTTCGCCAGTCTGGGTGTGATCGTCTACATCCTGTATCAGGGCGAATATTTCGGCGATCGCGCCATCGCACCCGACACGATGGACGTTTGGGTCGGCATCGTGCTGATCGTTCTGCTGCTGGAAGGAACCAGGCGCGCGACCGGCTTCATCATGCCGCTCGTCTCCATCATGTTCCTGCTCTACGCGCTGTTCGGCAATTATCTCGGGGATCCGTGGACACACCGCGGCTATCCGGTCGATCGGCTGGTCGGCCATCTTTACATGACACTGGAGGGCATCTTTGGAACGACGGTAGATGTGTCGTCGAGCCTGATCATCCTCTTCACGATCTTCGGCGCCGTGCTGCAGGTGTCAGGCGCCGGCAAGTTCTTCATCGATTTCTCGTTCGCGGCGATGGGCGGTAAACGCAATTCGGCCGGACGCGCTGTGGTGTTGTCGTCGTTTCTGATGGGCGGTCCGTCCGGCTCCGGCGTCGCAACGACAGTGACGATCGGTACGGTCGCGCATCCGCTGCTGGCAAAAGCGGGATACGAGAAGAATGCTGCCGGTGGATTGCTGGCGGCCGGTGGTCTTGGCGCCATCATCTCGCCGCCGGTACTTGGCGCGGCGGCCTTCCTGATCGCCGAATTCCTCAAGATCTCGTACTTCGACGTGATCCTGATGGCGATCATTCCGACCATTCTCTACTACCTCGCCATCTGGGTGATGGTCGAAGTCGATGCGTCGAAACACGGCGGCGGCGGCGAACTGCTTATCGAAAAAGGCACCCTGTGGCGCCTGTTCACCGGCTACTGGTTCCACTTTGGATCGCTGGTTTCCATCATCATTTTCATGCTGATGGGTTTCTCGCCGGTGCTTGCGGTGTTCTGGGCAACCATGCTCGCCATCGCCATGAGCACGATCCGCGCCGATACCGCGCTCGTGCCTCGGCTCGTCGTTGCGATAGCGATTGCGCTCGCCGCGATTCTCACGGTCGTCGGCTACCATCCGGTCGAAGCCATTTCGCAGGCGGTCTTTTTGACACTGGCGGTGGTCGCGGCGGTCGGTCTGCTGCTGCCTCAGATGTTTCCAGTGACGACGCGTCTGGTTAATGCGTTGCGGGACGGCACGGTCGGTGTTCTGAACGTGGCGGCAACGTGCGCGACGGCGGGTATCATCGTCGGCGTCGTCACGCTGACGGGATTGGCGCAGCGCTTCGCCGACATCATCGTCGGCTACGCTCAGGGCAGCCTCATTCTGACGACGCTGTTCACTGCGGTGATCGTCTGGATCGTCGGTCTCGCCGTGCCGGTGACGGCGTCCTACATCATGTGCGCGGTCATCGCGGCGCCGGCCCTGATCAAGCTCGGCGTTCCCGACTACGCGGCGCACATGTTCATCTTCTACTATGCCGTTCTGTCCGAGGTGTCGCCGCCGACCGCGCTGTCGCCGTTCGCGGCCGCTGCGATCACAGGCGGCAGTCCCTACAAAACGACGCTGCAGTCGTGGAAATACACGATGCCGGCTTTCCTCACGCCATTCGTGTTCGTCACCGATCCGCTCGGCGTCGGCCTGCTGTGGCACATTCCGGAAGGCGGATCGTGGTTGAACGTGGTGGAAATCACCGTCGCCACGGCAATCGGTATCTCCGTGCTGGCATTCGCATTGCAGCGCTGGCTGACAAAGCGGACGACGGCCCTGGAGAACACGCTGTTCTGGGCTTCGGGCCTGCTGCTGGTTTTCCCGGCGCTGGTCGATTGGGTGCTGACGCCGACCGGCATCACGTTGATGACGTCAATGCCGGTCATCGGCGTCAATTGGTCGATGCCGCTCGGCATTGCGATCGGTATCGTGGGCGTGGTGATACACCGATCACGAACGCGACAGGTGGTGAGCGCCTAGCGTCCGCCACCTGATGCAACGCTGACGAGCTTGTGCCGGAACCTGGAACGACCGGGTTCCGGCACCGCTTTTATGCACCGCCGCGGGACAGGACGCGCGCCAGCGCATCCGCTGCCGTTTCGATGTCGGCACGCGTAATGTCGAGATGCGTGACGGCGCGGACCAACCCGCTGTACGGCGATCCCATGCGGACGTTTTCCTTTGCCAGCGCCGCAATCGTCGACGGCGCCGTCATGCCTGGCTTGTCAATGTCGAAGTAGACGATGTTTGTCTCCGGCTGCGGGTTGATCAGCCGAACGCCCTCGATCTCAGCCAGCCTCTGGGCCAGCAGCGCGGCATTGGCATGATCTTCGGCAAGGCGTTCGATATGATGGTCGAGTGCGTAAAGTCCCGCGGCCGCCATCATGCCGGACTGGCGCATGGAGCCACCCAAGCGCTGCTTCCAGCGCCATGCTTCCTCTATGAATGCCCGCGATCCGACAAGAACCGCGCCAATGGGACAGCCCAGCCCTTTGGACAAGTCTACCCAGGCGGTGTCGCAATGCTGGGTCATTGTCTTGGCAGATACGCCTGAAGCGACGACGGCATTCAGCACGCGTGCGCCATCCATGTGGACAAGCATGCCGTGTGCATGCGCCACTTCGGCGACCTCAGCAATCGTCGCGACCGGCCAGACAGAGCCTCCGCCGCCGTTGTTCGTCTGCTCGATAACGACAAGACGGCTGCGCGGTGCATGACGCGTCACCGGGCGGATAACCGCTGACAGATCTTTACCCGAGAATATGCCGCTATCAGTCATGATCGGCCAGGTCTGGATGCCAGCGAAGGCCGAACCGCCGCCTGCCTCTGAGCCGAACACATGCGTATGACGTGCGCCGACGACCTCATCGCCGAGCCGGCAATGCACCAGCAGCGCGACCTGATTGCACATGGTGCCCGACGGCAGGAACAGCCCAGCCTCCTTGCCGAGCAGGTCGGCCACACGCTCCTGCAGCGCGTTGGTGCTCGGATCCTCGAAGCGCTGCTCGTCGCCGACTTCGGCCGACGCAATCGCTTGCCGCATTGCCGCTGTGGGCCGGGTTGTGGTGTCACTGTAGAGGTCGATCAGTCGGTTGCGGGACAAAGGCTTCACTCCGTTCGTGGCAGTCGCGATATCAATGACATGTCATTCGCGCAGCACAAGATATCTGCTAACTTTACGGATGGCGCCGGGGTGCTTATGAGAGGGGCCGAATATCTGGCTCGGCCGGAAAAGGGTATTGCGTATGAAGCTGGGAAAAGATGTCGCTGCCGTCATCACCGGCGGAGCCTCAGGCCTCGGTGCGGCGACGGCTTCGGCGCTGGCCGCCAAAGGCGTAAAGGTTGGCCTGCTCGATCTCAACGAATCTGCCGGCCAGGCGCATGCAGCGCGGATCGGTGGTACGTTTGCGACGTGTGACGTCACCAGCGAAGCAAGTGTCGACGCGGCACTGGCGGCTGTTCGTGCCGCTCATGGCCAGGAGCGTATCCTGGTTAATTGCGCAGGCATTGCGATCGGCAAGCGTATCGCCCGCCGCGTAAAGGAGACCGGTGCGATCGAGCCGCACGATCTGGCGAGCTTCGCCAAGGTGATCGCGATCAATCTGACCGGCACATTCCTGATGATCGCGAAATGCTCAGCACGCATGCTGAATCTGGATGCGCTGCCGCCTGATGGCGAGCGCGGCGTCATCATCAATACGGCGTCCGTCGCGGCGGAAGACGGCCAGATGGGACAGGTCGCCTATGCGGCCTCCAAAGGTGGCGTCGCGGCGATGACCCTGCCGGTTGCGCGCGATCTGGCCCGTGACGGCATTCGTGTTTGCAGTATTTTGCCTGGTCTTTTCCATACGCCGATGTTCGACGGCCTGCCGGACGATGCGCGCAAATCGCTCGAGATGACCGTTCCGTTTCCTTCGCGCCTCGGCGATCCGTCCGAGTACGCGATGTTGGCGACACATATCTGTGAGAACATCATGCTCAACGGTGCCAGTCTGCGCCTGGATGGGGCCATCCGGTTGGCTCCGAGGTGAGCGTATTGAGTATCGATATGGAACGAATTGGATAGCTTAACGCTTATTTTCAGAGGATTTGCATCGCGCCTTATGCGGTATGGATCCCATCGGGCGTCGTAAGACGGATTTAGGGTAATTCATTAGAGTGATGATCAAGCGTTCCCTGTTTTTTCCGCGTTCGGATCGCAATTGGCTAACGGCAACAGGATTGTACCTCGGCGTCATTGGGTGCGCCGTGGCAGCGATCACGTGGATCGGCCATATGGCGTTGACGGCAGCGGGCCATCATGTGCCGGCGCAGTTGGCCTCAGCCGACAAGGCTCCGCCGACAGAGTATGAGGCCAGCTCCGAGGTTCTGCAGAGCAACGACGACTGGATGCGCAGTGTGCGCAGCGGTGAGTATTTCCGCAATCGGTCAGGCGGCCGGCGGCGACAGGCGCCTTCAGAGCCGCCACGCGGTGTCGGGATTTTCGATCTGTTCAGGGATGGCGAGGGCGATTCCGAGGACCTGGCGCCTCGCGGCGGAACCTATAAGACGGTCTGCGTCAGGCTCTGTGACGGCTATGCGTTCCCGATCAGCTTCTCGACGACGAGCAGCAGCTTCGCGCGCGACCAGAGGACGTGTGAAAATAGCTGCACATCGCCGGCAAAGCTCTATGTCTATCGCAATACCGGAACCGATCCGTCGGAGATGTATGATCTGCGTGGCCGACCCTACAGCGCATTGCCAACGGCAAACCTCTATCAAACTTCCTACGATGAAAGCTGCAAATGCCGTGCGCATCCATGGGAGCAGGAAGCGCAGGACCGGCATCGCATGTATGCGCTGGAGGCCAAGAGCCGTAAGGGTGACAAGCAAGCCCGCGCGGAACTCAACGAGCTGAGAGCGGCGCGACCTCAACTGGTGACGCAGCAGCGGGCTTCCAACGCCTCGGAGAGAAGATCACGGCGGGCGCGTCGCGCGTCGCGCGAGGATTAAGCCCGGGCGTTCAGGCGATCGACGCGGCGATCTTGTCCATGGCCTGCGCCAGCTTGATGTCGCGCTCGGTGAGGCCACGTGCGTCGTGCGTGGTCAGCGTGACCTCGACGCGGTTCCACACGTTGCTCCATTCCGGATGATGGTCCATTTTCTCGGCGATCAGCGCTGCCCGCGTCATGAACCCGAATGCGGCGTTGAAGTCGGCGAATTTGAATGCGCGCGTGATCGCGTCGCGCCCGTCGCCCATGTGCCAATCCTTGAGACCTGCCAGCGCTTGCGTGCGCGCGTCGTCTGAAAGCTTTTGCACCATGTCGATCCTCCTGTGTGGCGGCCGTTGCTCATGGAAATAATGCGTGGTTGGCTTCGGGCCTAACTTGCGCTCAGTGTTCGTCTTCGTAATCGACGTACTGACCGCCCTGCAGCGTATAGGTTTCCTCCGGAACGTAGGGTCCACCACCAACCTGCGGCTTGGAGGAAAACAGCACGAAACGTCCGACGAAAAATGGCTGCGTGCGAAACGCGCCATGGCGCTGCAGATAGCGCGCGACGAGATCGACCCCGGTGTTCCTCAGCCGCGCGATCGTGACATGCGGCTTGAACTTGCGCGATTCAGCGGGAAGTCCTGCCGCTCGCGCAGCGCGTTCATGCGCACGTGCCAGTGCTTCCAATTCCGGGCTCGGCTCGACACCTGCCCAAAGCTGGCGCGGATCGCTGCCGCCGAACGTGCCAACGCCGGACAGGCGGATGTCGAACGCCGGGCTTTCGATTTCGTCGAGGAAGTGCGCGAACTCGGCGGCGATATGATTATCGATGTCGCCGACGAAGCGCAGCGTGATGTGGAAGTTGGCCGGCTCGATCCAGCGCGCGCCGGGAAGCGGCTGTTTCAGCCGCGCCAGCGCTTCGCGTGCGTCTTCGGAAATTTCGATCCCGGTGAACAGGCGGGGCATCTTGAACACCTCCGGGATCGAGCAACGACGACAATCTCCAAAGCGGCTGGATGCTGCTTCAGACCTTAGAGAATGAACTTGCTAAGATCAGTGTTCTTGGCGAGATCGCCAATACGGTCGCGCACATAAGTCGCATCGATGGTGATGGCCTGGCCGCTCTTGTCGGACGCCTCGAAGGAGATTTCATCGAGGATCCGTTCCATGACGGTCTGCAAACGCCGTGCGCCGATATTCTCGACGGTGGAGTTCACCTGAACCGCGGTGTCGGCAATCGCGTCGATGGCGTCGTCGGAAAACGCGAGCGTCAGGCCTTCGGTTTCCATCAGCGCGGTGTACTGCTTGATCAGGCTGGCTTCCGGCTCGGTCAGGATGCGGCGGAAGTCTTCGCGCGTCAGTGCCTTCAGCTCGACGCGGATCGGCAGGCGGCCCTGCAGTTCCGGCAGCAGGTCCGACGGCTTGGCGACATGGAAGGCGCCAGACGCAATGAACAGCACGTGGTCGGTCTTCACCGGACCGTACTTGGTGGAGACGGTGGTGCCTTCGATCAGCGGCAGCAGATCACGCTGCACGCCTTCGCGGGAAACATCGGCACCTGCGCGACCGCCATCGCTGCGCGAGCAAATCTTGTCGATCTCATCGAGGAACACGATGCCGTTGTTCTCGACCGCCTTCACCGCGTCTTGAGCCATCTGATCCTGGTCGAGCATCTTGTCGCTCTCCTCGGCGATCAGGATCTCGTAGCTGTCCTTGACGTTGACGCGGCGCGTTTTCTGGCGGTTGCCGAACGCTTTGCCCAGCATGTCGCCGACATTGATCGCGCCTATGGAGCTGCCCGGCATGCCCGGAATATCGAACATCGGCATGCCGCCACCGGTGTCGGTAACGCGGATTTCGATTTCCTTGTCGTTCAGCTCGTTGTTGCGCAGGCGCTTGCGGAAGCTCTCGCGCGTTGCGGCCGAGGCGTTCTCGCCGACCAGCGCGTCGAGCACGCGTTCCTCGGCTTGTTTCTCTGCGCGGGCGCGGACTTCCTTGCGCTTGGTTTCGCGCACCAGCGCCAAACCGACTTCGACGAGATCGCGGACGATTGAATCGACGTCGCGGCCGACATAGCCGACCTCGGTGAATTTGGTCGCTTCGATCTTGATGAACGGCGCGCCCGCGAGCTTGGCCAATCGGCGCGAGATCTCGGTTTTGCCGATGCCGGTCGGCCCGATCATGAGGATGTTCTTGGGCTGGATTTCCTCACGCAGATCGCCGGTGACCTGCTGGCGACGCCAGCGGTTGCGCAGCGCGATCGCGACCGCGCGCTTGGCGTCCTTCTGGCCGACGATGTAGCGGTCCAGTTCCGAGACGATCTCGCGGGGCGAAAAGTTTGTCATGATTTTGCTTTCCTCAATGCGAGGACACGAACTTCAGCCCGAGGATCGAGCCGATCAGGAGTACCAGGAAGACGATGCGCAAAGTCGTCGCTGGCTCATTGAAGTAGATCGCGCCGAGAATAGCCGTACCCGCCGCGCCGATCCCGGTCCAGACCGCATAGGCGGTGCCGAGCGGGATGCCTTTGAGAGAGGCCTGCAGCAGCAGCAGGCTGGCGATCGCCGAGCCCGCGAACAGCAGCGTCGGGATGAGACGTGTGAAGCCTTCCGTAAAGCGAAACGCGGTCGTGGCTGCGACTTCAAAGAAACCCGCGCACAGCAATAAGCCCCAAGCCACCATGTCGTTTATCCGTTGATTGTTGCGAGGTCCGTTTTCCAGCGAACGGCTTAGCGATCGCTTGTCAGGCTCTCGATCGTGAGGTTTTGGTTGGTGTAGACGCAAATATCGGCGGCGATGGCCATCGATTTGCGGGCGATTGTTTCGGCATCGAGCGGCTGGTCAAGCAAGGCGCGGGCGGCGGCCAGCGCATACATGCCGCCCGATCCGATGCCGATGACGTCGTGTTCCGGTTCCAGCACGTCCCCGTTGCCGGTAAGAACCAGTGTGACGGATTTATCTGCAACAATCATCATGGCTTCCAGACGGCGCAGATAGCGGTCGGTGCGCCAGTCCTTAGCCAGTTCGACGGCAGCGCGCATGAGCTGCCCAGGATGCTGCTCCAACTTGGCTTCGAGGCGCTCGAACAGCGTGAAGGCATCGGCCGTGGCGCCGGCAAAACCGCCGATCACGTCGCCACGCGCGACGGAGCGCACCTTGCGCGCCTTCGTCTTCATGACGGTGGCGCCAAAGCTGACTTGGCCATCGCCGGCAATGACGACGCGACCGCCCTTGCGGACGGTGAGAATCGTAGTGCCGTGCCAGCCGGGCTCAGAGGACGGAGAAGACTCACTCATGGTTCACACTTACCGGCTAGGTTGGGATGGCGGCGGCTTAGCGCAAGAGGGCAGCGGGCTGTTGTTTGCCATCGACGGCTTGCCCCTACCATGACGCCGCGCTAGCTGATAAACGCCTGTTTTCGAACAATCAAGCCAAGGACGTGCTTCCCGTGAGCCGCACCGCCACAATCGAGCGTAAAACGAAGGAGACGGACATCAAGGTTTCCGTCGATCTCGACGGCACCGGTGTCTACGACATCAAGACCGGCGTCGGCTTTCTCGACCATATGCTGGAGCAGTTGGCACGCCATTCGTTAATAGACATTACCGTGCGTGCGGATGGCGACCTGCACATCGATTTCCACCACACCACCGAGGACACCGGCATCGCGCTCGGCCAGGCGGTGGCGAAGGCGCTCGGCGACAAGACCGGCATCACCCGCTATGCCGACGTGCACCTTGCCATGGACGAGGCGCTGACCCGCGTCGCGCTCGACGTGTCGGGGCGGCCGTATCTGGTGTGGCACGTGGCCTTCTCGCAGCCCAAGATCGGCGAGATGGACACCGAGCTGTTCAAGGAGTGGTTCCAGGCTTTCGCCCAGAATGCCGGTATCACGCTGCATGTTGCCACGCTGTACGGCGACAACAGTCACCATATAGCCGAGACGTGCTTCAAGGGGCTGGCGCGGGCGTTGCGCGTTGCCATATCCGAAGATCCACGTCAGGCCGGCCGCGTACCGTCCACGAAAGGCACGCTGGCTGGCTGACCTGTCGCCTGAGGGCTTCCCGGGAAGGACAAGGCTCGTGAAGAGTTACACGGTACACGAACCGCCCAATCCGCCCGCCGACCGTATCAAGCGCGGCGAGCGGCTGGTGTTCGTGCGCGAGGGCTTCTCGCTGATGGCTGCGATTTTCGCGCCGCTGTGGATGCTGATGCGCGGGATGTGGCTGGCGCTGCTGGTCTACATCGTGGTGGTCGCGGGACTGGTATTCGGTCTGCATACGCTTGGTGTGCAGCCACAGTGGATCAGCTACGTGATCATCGGCGTGCATCTGGTGCTTGGCTTCGAGCTGGGTACCTTGCGCCGCTGGACGCTCGAACGGCGCGGCTGGCGTACGCTCGGCGCGGTCACTGGCCGCAACGCGACGGAGTGTGAGCGCCGCTTCATCCAGGCGTGGCTCGGCGATCAGCGCGACGAGGAACCCGGTGAGGTTCGGCTGACGCATCGGGAACCGAGCGTGCCCACCGTAACGCCGCCGCCCCCACCTCTGATCGCGCCGCCGCAAGGCTCGCAAGTATAGGATCTGAGACGCATGCAACGCGTCGTTATCATCGACTACGGCTCCGGCAATCTGCATTCCGCGCACAAGGCATTCGAGCGGGCCGCGTTGGAGACCGAGGCTGACGCTCAAATCCTGGTCAGCTCTCGCATCGAGGATGTGTGCGCAGCGGACCGCATCGTGCTGCCGGGCGTCGGCGCCTATGCCGATTGTCGGCGCGGGCTCGATGCGGTTCCCGGCATGACCGAGACACTGCAGAAGGTGGTCGTCGAGGAAGGCCGCCCGTTTCTCGGCATCTGCGTCGGCATGCAGTTGATGGCGACGCGCGGCTTGGAATTTGTCGAAACGGCGGGGCTCGGATGGATCGCTGGCGACGTCACCGCAATCGAGCCGAGCGATCCGGCGCTCAAGATCCCGCACATGGGCTGGAATGCGCTGACCGTCATCAACGATCACGCGCTACTGGCGGATATTCCGACCGGGCCAAACGGACTGCACGCCTATTTCGTGCACTCCTTCCATCTGGCGCCGGCCGATCGCAGCGTGCTGGTGGCCGAGACCGACTATGGTGGGCCGGTTACGGCGATGGTGGCGCGGGACAACATGGCCGGCACTCAGTTCCATCCCGAGAAGAGCCAGGCACTTGGCCTGAAACTCATCGGCAATTTCCTGAAGTGGCGGCCATAGCTGGCCGCCGTTATTTCACGGTCAGTTCGAGCGACGCCTTCGACATCGGATCGCAGCCGGTTTCGGTGACGATCGCCGTGCGGCCGAGACAGGCCGGCATGCCGGTGTCGTTGTCGAAGATGATCATGTGCAGGAAGAACACCATGCCCGGCTCGAGCACGACCGGATTGCCGGTGTAGATCATCGGCCAGTCCATCCAGTTCGGCGCGTAGGTGGTGCCGAGACTGTAGCCGCAGGCATTCATGCGGTAATCTTTTAGGCCTGCCTTATCGAGCGTCTGGGCATGCGCTTCGAACACGTCGCCGACGGTGCGGCCGGGGCGTAGCGCCTCTTCGCAGGCCATCAGCGCATCGGTGGACGCCTTATAGAGATCGCGCTGATGTTGCGGCGCCTTGCCGATGCGGATCGTGCGGAACAGCGCCGAATGATAGTGCCGATAGGTACCGGCGAACTCCAGCGTCAGGTTGTCGTCTGCGTCCAACTTACGGCGGCCGGTGAAGTAGCGGCACATCAAAGCGCCGGGGCCTGAGCCGATAATGAACTCGTTGGCCGGATCATCGCCGCCACCACGGAAGATGGCGCCGTGCATCGCGGCCAGGATATCGGCCTCGTCTGTCCCAGGAGCGGCCAGCCGCACCGCTTCGTCCCAGGCCGCATCGGCGAGTTCGGCGGCGCGGCGGACATAGACGAGTTCGGCCGGGCTCTTGATCAGGCGCAGCTTGCTGACGAGGTCGGAGGCGTCGGTCAATGTCGCGAAGCCATCGAGCGCGGCGTCGAGCTTCTTGCCGCTGGCAGCGGTGAGACCATAGGCATCGTACTCGACGCCGAGCTTGGCGCCAGACAGGCCGTACTCGGCCAGGATTGCCTTGAGGTCGTCAGCCGGCGTTGCACCGACCCGATCCATCCAGACGCGCACGTCCTGAACGACTGAGGTGAACTTCGCCTGACGCAAATCGGGCGCGCGGGTCAGCAGCACCATCCGGCCGTCGGCCGTCAGCACCAGACACTGGAAGTAGACGTAGCCGAACGTGTCGTAGCCGGTGAGGTAATACATGCTCTCCTGCCGGAACATCAGCAGGGCATCCAGCCCGCGGGCGCGCAGATCCTTGCAGGCAGCGGCGCGGCGGCCGGCGAGCTCCTCAGTCGTGAAATGGAGATGCATGGTTGGGTCTCGCTTCTTAGGACTTTCGAATGATGGGATGCGCCATACTGCGCGGATTACTTGGTCTATGGAAGGTGGCAATTCACGCGTTCGCAGGACGTCAGGACAGCGCCAGACCGCTATCCATCCGTCAGCGTTGGCATGCGGTCATCAGCAAAAGACTGAGGTGGAAAGCTAAAATCCATGCTTTCGAGGATCGGCGCGAAGTCGAAGCACGGCAAAATAAGGTTGTCGGTGTTGCGCCAATTGCAATTGCGGACTGTCGTGCCAAAATCATTACTGTAATGCGATGGCATTCCAGCGCGTCTCCCTACAGTTGCCCAGTTTCGGCCGTCAAAGCGCCCGCTCGTTCGGGCAAACGTAATGGGTGGTGGTATGTGATGTGCGTGTCGATGTTGGCTAGGATCGCTGGCTTTCGACACAGTTGGACTGTCGGACTTTGCGGGGAGTTCGAGCATGGATTTGAAGGCCGGCGCAGATAGTGTCGCGGCGCTCGCGAGCGCGCTGAATGTCGACTCCTACCGGAATGCGATCATCGCCGTCGCGATTATCGCAGTCGTTCTTTATGCGCTGAGAAGCAACGGGTTTCTCGCCCGGCTCTGGAAAACCATCGAAGAGACCGCGTTCAACAACTGGCAGCTTGCGCTGCTGGGTGCGGCCGCCATTCTGCTGTCTCTCGCGTCGGGCTGGCGCACCTGGGACGGTATGGTGAATTTCACCGGCGATCCATTCCTGTCGCTGATGATCACGTTCGGCGTGCAAAGCGTGCTGCTGATTGTGGCCTGGCTGATCGGTGAAAGCTTCGCCACCGGCATGAGCCAGCGTTCCGATGGCAGCAAGGTGCGCTGGAAGGCTGCCGACAGTGCCATCGGCATGGTGCTCGGCTTGGCCATTGTCGGCGTCGTGTTCTATTGGCTGCTGCACCAGTTCGGCGCCGTGAGTTGGACCCGGACGTCGGATCTGGCCTTTGACTGGACGCGCTTTTCGTCGGTCGCGACGTACTTCACAATCCTGCTGCTGGTGCTCGGCGTGGTGGCCTTCAGCTTCAGCCGTGGCGGCGACATCGCCGTCCCTTATGTCCAGGGCGCACGCATCATCGCGCGCAATGCGGTGCTGTGGGTGATGTTCCTGGCCTGCATGGGCACGTCGGTCTTCTTTTCGTTCGACTCCTTCTTCTCGTCGATCTTTCCGTTCGAAGAGCGCAAGCGGGCCGCCGAATTGCGCGCACAGAACCAAGTCTCCGGCATCATGGCCGACATCGGTGCGACCATCACGACGCGTCGTCTCAGTGAGGCCGAGCAGCTTTTCTTGAGCGACGGTTGGAAGGCTTACGACAGTCAGCTCAGCTCTCTGGCGCGGCACGCGTCCGATGCTTCGGGCGAGATCGAACGCTACTTCCTGCAGCAGATGGAAGAGCGCCGGCGCGGTATTGCAACCCAGCAGGAGCGCATGACCACCGCGCAAAGCAGCCAGGTGGCCCTGCAGAGCAAGAAGACGTCGCTGACGGAGGAACTGGGCCGCATCCGGAGTGAGCGGCCGGGGCTGGCAGCCGAATTTGCCCAGCACAAGGGCGAACTCGACGCAAAAGAGAAAGAGATCGACGCCAAGCGCGTGGAAGCGATGGCTGAGGATCGCGGTGTCGAAGGCACCGGCAAGCAAGGCCGCGGGCCGGTATATCGCGAGCGCATGGCGGAACTGGCCAAGCTGCGCGACGAGCACAAAATTCGTGAGGAGCGCACTCGGGATGCGCAGCGCCGGTTGCAAACGGTCGAAAGCCGCATCACCCAGGTCGAACGTGAGCTGACGACGATCGACGGCGATCTCGCCAAGCTGAAGGGCGAAGCGGATACGGCGCAACAGCGCATCCGCCTGGCCAGCGATACGACTAGTGGCGACGATGGCCCGCGCGTCGATCCGAGCCGCATGGTGCCGACGTTCGAACGTGCCCGCGCCGATTTCCGCCAGGAACCGACCGTGGAACGCCTGACCGGCGTGCAGCAGATCTGCACCCAACTCGTCAGCGCCATGGCCAGCACGCCGGCGACGCAGACGCAGGCCCGCAGCATCGACTGCGATCCCAAACAGGCGAGCGAGGCCGCGGCAGTCGTATTCGGGCTCAACACCGGCTTGAGGACGTTCGAAGCGGAATGCGCCGGCGGCAATCGCCTCAGCCAGTATCAGACGGCGGATGAGCTGTTCGGCTTTGCGCGGAAATGCCTGTCCGACAGCGGCTTGCCGAGCCGCGATACGGACGAGCTGCGCACCAAGATCAACTTCCTGGAGCTCAACCGTGATGACAAGGCACATCGCTTCGTCGTCAACTGGAACGCGTTCCAGGATGGCAACCGCCTCGCCTATCTCTCTCTGGCTATCGCGATCGGCCTGGATTCTCTGATCTTCCTCGCCGGTCTGTTCGGCGCCAATGCGGTGCGCTCGCCGCTGTCGGATGTGCCGAGCAGCAAGGGACGCACCGCGCAGCAGCTCGAAGCGATCATCGATACCGCACTGATGCCGCATCGGCTGGAGACAGCGCGCTTCGTGCTCGGCGCCATGCGGCCGATTACGCCGACGGATGGCTTCACGGCTGAGGTCATCATTCATGAGGACGACCCGCACGCTGCCGATCTCAGTCGTGTCATGAATGCCGGCGCCACCATCGGCGCCGTGCGCCAGCCGGTTCCGGGGCTTCCGCGCTATGAGGTGCGCTCGGAGCTGTTCGAATATCTGTCCGTGGTGTCGAAGCGGGAGTTCGACGCCAACAAGCAACATGCCACGATCGCGGACATGGAGCGCACCATCACCGTCGCGCTGCTGCCGGAGATCGGCGTCAACGCCGACATCGTGCTGAGCCATTTGCAGCCGATCCGCGAGGAAGCGGGCTTCATGGCCGAAGTGAAGATGGACGAGGTGCCGTCGAGCGATCTGCGCACGGTGCGCAGCGCGCTCAACGCCGGCGCCACGTTCCAGCGCGTGCAGCGCGCGTCGCCGGATGGCCAGCATTACTTCGTGCATGGCGACTTCTATCGTGTGCTGGCGCGTATCCGCGGCCGCATGCTGTCGTCCGTATCATCGCACCCGAGCATCAGTGGTCCGGAGCAACATGGCGGTGCGCTGGCAGCGCACGATGCGCGCATCAGCCAGTCCCGGGGATATGCGCAGATTACCGACGGTACGCAATTCGCCGGAAACGACCACACGCACGTGCCGGAACCGACGCTCCGCGATGTCATCCTGGACGACCTGCTGCAGGCGATCGACATGGATGTCGAGACCTATCAGCGTGTCACCAGCGAGCCTGTGGCCACCGCCGCCGCGGCAGCGGGCCAGGCCCTGTTCCGTCAATCTATGCGCAATCGTCATCTCAATGAGTACCTGAAGCTGGCGCAGGCCAGCCTGCTGAGCGAGGTGGAACGCGCAGCCAATGACCTGCGCGAGCACTACGCGCATGATGCGGTGACCGAGGTGGAAACTGAGATCAAGGGCAACATCCGCTCGCTGATCCTGTGCCCGCAGTCGAGTGTGCTGAGTGATCTGATCGCGCAATTGCGATCTGCCGCCGCGCCGGATGGTTCGCTTGGTCCAGGTGAACAGCCGCTGCTCGATTGGCTCGTGCGACTCGAAAAGGCCATGCGCGTTGCGGACCTCAGCGAACCTGCAGGCTGGCAGCAGGTCCAGGCCATGATCGATCGCGGTGGTCCACAGGATGTGGCGCCGCCCGTCAGCGGTCAGAGCACATAAGGTTGTCACGGCGCATTGGCGCCGCGGCGCGTCTTGCTTGCAATCGATGAAAGCCTGTTCCAGGCTTAGCTGAGATCTGTGCTAAGCTTGCTCAGATATGGCCCAGCCATGCGCCAGGCCAAGCCGCAGCGATAGACGGGACGTCGTGCGCGGCGCGGAGGGAGTGCAGGATGGCGCGTGAGGTGCGCGGGTCGTCCATCAGGTGATGGAGTTGGGGGTGATCATGCTCAGAGTTTTCTTGGCCACGACGAACATCTTCGTGTCGCTGATCTTCGGTGCGCTGGCGATGGGTGTTGTCTGGTACGTCTGGCCCGAGACGATGCAAAACATGTTTCACGCGGCCAACGGCGTGAAAGCCTGGCTGGTCAGCCTCGGCATCGAGCCGAAGTACAATAATTTCATCTGGTTTTTGATTGAAGAACGGCAGCTCGTCTTCATGGGCTTCGTGATCGCAACACGCATTCTGTTTGCGATCCTCGCTGCGATCTTCATCGCGCCGTTTACAGAACGATATTGAGAACGACCGGCCCGCGGTTATTCGCTCGGGCCGAATCTGTGCAGATCCATGCCGTAGATCTGCAGCCAGCGTTTGGCCTCTTCCATTTGCGGCATGGCGCGTTTGACCAGCGCCCAGAAGCGCGGGCCGTGGTTCATCTCAGCCAGATGCGCGACTTCGTGCGCGGCCACATAATCAAGAATGAGCGGTGGCGCCAGGATCAGCCGCCACGAGAATGACAGCATGCCCGTTGTCGAGCACGAGCCCCAGCGGCTGACCTGATCGCGGATGGTGATGCCGCGCGCTTTCAATCCAAGCTGACGGGCGTGGAACAGCACGCGATCATCGAGATCCTTGCGGGCCTGTGCGACAAGCCAGTCTGCCAGCCTGCGCGGCGCATGTTCCGGATCGCCTGACACAACGAGCGTACGGCCACGCGGCGTTTCCTCGATCGACACGACGCGGCGGCCGCGCTGCGTGTGGCCGAGAAACGAGATGGTGTGCGGGATGCCGCGCAGCGGGATGGTTGCGCCGTCCGTGAACGGAATCGGTTCCGGCAGGCTGCCGAGCCGTGCATTGACCCAGTCGATATGGCGCGAGAGAAACTGGCCGGCCTGTTCGAGATCGCACTGCATTGGCAGCGTGACGAACACGGCGCGACGTGTGCGGCTGACGCGCAATGTCATGCGCTGTGCCGCTGGGTGATGTCGCACTTCGACGGGCGCAGGAATGCCCTTCATGCGAATTTCCCGCGACGTTTTCGTGCGTGCTGAGCGCGCCTTGCTCATAAGCTATCCTCGGTGCAGCCCACAATGAACTGCTGTAACAAGCATCGTGTGCACACCGCCAACGAGAAATGCGTTCGCCGCTCTGCGGGAGACTGCACTGTGGCGGTCACGCTTCACAAAGCGACGCTACGATTTCGAGGAACGTTGGTGATGTACGCCCAGGCCGGACGATAGCGGCAGACGAAAAAGACTGTCGAAAAAAATGCTGCTTGCGAGCGCCATGAGGCGATAAGGCGCGGCGAGTGGATGGTCGGTCGGATCGCTGCCGTCGTACTTCGGACCAGTGGTTCCGAGACCTTCCGCCTTCAGCTTGTGCGCCATGCGATCCGGTGCGCTGTCGTTGGCCGGCGCAAAGCAGAATGCGACGGCGGCCAGTTCATGCTGGCCGTTGGCGCGCGCGGATGCGGCGCGGAAATCCATATGGATCAGGTCGCCGAGTTCGATCGTGCGTGGATCGTGTTTGCGTGCGAAATGCGCGATTCTCGGGGCAATTTCGCTGCGAAAGCGTGATCCGTTGAAAATGCCGTAGTGTCCGACGCCGGGACATTCGTAGTGGACGTGGTAGTCATCGGGGATCGATGAGCACAGCTCGTGTGCGGCCGCGCATTGGCCGAGACCTGTGATGTCGTCCTTCTCGCCTTCGATCGTCATCAGCGCCACGCGGCGGATCGCACTGGGATCGACGCGACGTCCACGATGCCTGAACTCGCCCTTCGCCAGCGTGTGTTTGATGAACACGCTATCGACGGTCTGAAGATAGAACTCAGCGGTCAGGTCCATGACTGCGAGGTATTCGTCGTAGAACTCGCGATGCTTCTCGGCCGAGTCTCCGTCGCCGCGCACGAGATGATAGAAGAGATCCTTGTGCGCCTTCACGTGCCGGTCGAGGTTCATGGTCATGAACCCAGTGAGCTGCAAAAAGCCCGGATAGACGTTGCGTCCGAAGCCCATGCGCGGCCACGGCACATTGGTGATGACATTGTTGCGGAACCAGTCGAGGCCCTTTTCCTCAGCCAGCCTGTTCACCGCAGTCGGGCTGATGCGCGTGTCGATCGGGCCGCCGGCGAGGATCATGCTCAGCGGCACGCTCGGATCGTTGTCCTGCTCCATCAGCGCGACGGCGGCGAGCACCGGCACTGAGGGCTGGCACACCGCGAACACGTGCACATCACCACCGAAGTGGCGGAACATGTCCTGCATGTAGTCGACGTAATCGTCGAGATCGAACCGCCCGGATGACAGCGGTACGTCGCGCGCATCGCGCCAGTCGGTGATGTAGACCTCGTGCGTGGGCAGCAAAGTTTCCACCGTTCCGCGCAGCAAGGTTGCGTAATGGCCGGACATCGGCGCGACCAGCAGAATGCGCGGATCCTTGGCGCGCTGTTCGGCGGGAAGATCGCGCGTGAAATGGATCAGGCGACAAAAAGGGCGCTGCCACACCACGTCTTCGCTGACGGCAACCTCTGCGCCGTCGATGGTGGTGCTGGATAAGCCGAATGTTGGCTTGTCATAGCGGCGCGTCGTGCGTTCGAACACTTCGCATGCCGCGGCGGCATGTCGGCCGAAACCGGTATGCGTTAGCGGGTTCATGGGATGATTGAAAAATACCCGCCCGGCGTCGGCTGCTGCCCGGGCAGGGCTGACAGCTGCGTGGCTGAGCTCATACCAATGGTAGAGCATGCCGAGAACCCCCGTCCTGTCTTCGTCCCTCGCGCCCGACGCCGTGCTGAGGTCCGCTCTTGCGGCAGACTCGTCAGTGGTCACGAGGTCGCATTGTGCGGCTCAGACCAGCCACAAGTGTGCACCGATTCGCGGACTTTCCAAAGCCGGGGGGCAGTTACAACGCTTTTGCGAGTCGTTCCGCCATGGTCGCGGCGGGCGTCGCGTGCGTGAAGTGCGTGACGAATTCGCCTTTCGGGTCCATCAGATAGATGATCGAGGTGTGATCGACTGTGTAATCCGCCGACGACTTCTCGTCCTTCACCTTGCGATAGTAGACGCGATAGGCGCGCGCGGCGGCCTCGACTTCTTCAGTCGTGCCGGTGAGACCGACCAAGCTCGGATGGAAGCTGGAAACGTACATTGCCAGTTGTTCCGGCGTATCGCGCTCAGGATCGACGGAGATAAAGATCGGCTGGATGCGCTCAGCCTTGGGGCCGAGCTGTTCCATCGCCTGCGTCATGACCTGAAGTCCGGTCGGGCAGACATCGGGACAGAAGGTGAAGCCGAAAAACACCAGCATGTGCTTTCCACGGAAATCCTGTTCCGTGACGCGCTTGCCGGTGTGATCCGTCAACGTGAAGGGGCCGCCGACGGTCGCCTTGCCGACTGTGATCGTCTGCTTCGCTGGCAGCAGGCGCTGCATCGTTTCGGGCATCAGCAGGAACGCGGCAGCTATGCCTCCGAGCAGGCCAACGAGGACAAGGCCGATAACTCTCAGATGCATGGCGTGCGGGCTCCTTATCGGTTCGATCGCGCGTGCGATCCGTCAGCTCATTCGCCCATCTGGACGAGGGTGCCGTTCCGGCGCGCGCTTTCGAGCAGGCCGCGAAACAGCAGGAATGCTCCGGTTACATAGACGAGATTGAGAAGAAGCGCGCGGAGCATATAGTCGCCGCGGAAGGTTTGCTCGAGCACCAGCGCGCGCAGGCCTTCGAATACGTATGTCGCGGGCAACATCAGCGCCAATGGCTGCAGCCAGGTGGGCAGCGTGGAGAGCGGATAGTAGACGCAGGCAATCGGTAGCAGCAGGAACACGATCAGCCACGCGATGCTCTCCGCGCCCATGCCCCAACGCAGCACGGCGCCGGTGGAAACTAGGCCAAGCGCCCAGCTCATGAAGATGAGGTTGGCGAAGAACGCGCCAAACGCCAGCCCGAGACCGAGCAGATTGAAGTCGAAGAACGCGTACGCCAGGATGGAAACGGGCACCATCGCCACGGTCAGCTTGATCAGGCTGACGATCATCAACGATGCGATCAGTTCACCGGGACGCAACGGGCTCATCATCAAATGCCCGAGGTTGCGCGACCAGATTTCTTCAAGAAACGCGATGGAAAATCCGAGCTGGCTGCGCACCAGAATATCCCACAGCAGCACGCCGCCGACGAACAGCCCGGCAGCGTTGGCGGCAAGGCTGGTCGTCTTCGCCAGATGCATCTGCAGGAAGCCCCACATCAGCATCGAGACCAGCGGCCAGAAGATCAGTTCGGCTGTTCGAGGGCCCGATGACCGGATGAGGTACCAGTGACGGCGCACCATGCCGCCAATGCGGCGCATCGAGGCGGTAGGTCCGGTTTGCCCGTAAAGCACGTTTGACATGCGTGTCCCTTAAGAGTTGGTGCTCAGGGCATCCAGCGTCTCGGGAGCACGACGCCGGGCAATGTCGAGGAACACCTCTTCCAGTGTCTCGCGCCCGAAATGCCGGATGAGATCGCTTGGCGTTTCATCAGCGAGAATGCGGCCGCGCTCCATCATGATCACTCGGTCGGAGAGGCGCTCGACCTCGGCCATGTTGTGCGAGGCCAGTACGATGGTGGCCGACTTGGCTTGCCGGTAGGTATCGATCACCGAACGCACCCAGTCGGCCGTATCGGGATCGAGCGAGGCGGTGGGCTCGTCGAGTAGCAGGAGTTCCGGCTCGTTGAGCAACGCCTTGGCGAGGCTCACACGCGTTTTCTGGCCAGCCGAGAGCTTGCCGTAAAGCCGGTCGAGCAGATCGGCGATCCGCAGCTCCTCGGCGATCTTCAGCACGCGATCGGCAACATCGATAACGCCGTACAGCCTGCCGAAAACTTCGAGGTTCTGGGCACCGTCAGCCGCATCGGGATTTCGACGTACGGGCTTTCAAAATTCAGCCGGTGCAGCACCGCATGGCGGTTGGTTGCCATATCGACGCCGAACACGCGAACCTCGCCCGAGGTCGGAATGATGAGACCCATCAACGACGAAATCGTCGTTGTCTTGCCGGCTCCGTTGCCGCCAAGTAGAGCGGTGACCGAGCCTGCCTGCAGCGTGAAGCTGATACCGTCGATCGCGACGACCTCGCCGTACACTTTGCGCAGGGCGGTGACCTGGACGGGTGGCGCGGCGCCAGCGCCGTCTATTCTGGTTCCTGATTGCAGCATGATAAGATGCCCAGCGCGTGGGCGAGAGATGCCTTGATGATGAGCAAAGTCTCACCCTATGTGGGCCAAGTGATGGAAGCGTGCAAGCCGTGCCGTTGCCGTGATGCGCGGCGTGGTCGCAGCCGATGAATGGAGTTCCGGACGTGGTGCACAGGCTCGGTCTGGATGTGCGACGCAGTGACGACCAGATGGAAAGCCGCCTCAGGCTGCAGACCATCGTGCGCCTGCGCTGGTTCGCGGTTGTCGGGCAGATCCTGGCCGTCTGCATTGTTCATTTCGGACTGCGGTTCGACGTGCCGATCGGTTTTTGCCTGGGCGTCATCGCAGCGTCTGCCTGGCTGAACGTGTTCCTGACGGTGCGTTTTCCGGCGCGCCATCGTCTCGGCGCGACCTTCGCCACGGTGCTGCTCGCCTACGATCTTTTGCAGCTTGGCGCGCTGTTATACGTGACGGGCGGCATAGAAAACCCGTTCGTCGTACTGATCGTGGCGCCGGTTACGGTGTCGGCCGCCACGCTGCCGGCGCGCAATACGGTGATCCTCGGCGGCCTGGCGCTGGCGACGGCGGCGTTCCTTGTCTACGAGCATTGGATGCTGCCCTGGTATGCGTGGGAAATCCTGACGCTGCCGAAGGTGTACCAGTACGGGCAGTTCGCGGCGGTCGCAGCGACGGTGGTATTCCTGGCACTCTATGTCTGGCGTCTCTCCAACGAGAGCCGTCAGATGTCGAACGCGCTGAAAGCCACCGAATTGGTGCTGGCGCGGGAACAGAAATTGCATGCCTTGGATGGTTTGGCCGCGGCGGCAGCCCACGAACTCGGCACGCCGCTGGCAACGATCGTGCTGGTCACCAAAGAGATGCAACGCGACGTGACGCCGGATACGCCGTTGGCCGAGGATATCGGTCTGTTGCGTAGCCAAGCCGAACGTTGCCGAGAAATCCTGCAGAAGCTGACCCGACAGCCCAGCGAACAGGATCCCATGCATTCCAGACTGTCGGTCAGCCAGCTCCTGGAAGAGGCCGCCGAGCCATACCGGGGTTCGCCAGTCTTTATTGAGATCAACACCCGCCCGGGCGCCAACGTTACCGATTGGTCCGCGCGACAGCCGGAAGGCGAACGCCGACCTGGTCTGATCTACGGGTTCGGCAATCTGATCGAGAACGCGGTCGACTTTGCGCGCAGCAAGGTGGAAATCTCGGCCGTCTGGGACGACCGTGTGCTCGAGATCGAGGTGAAGGACGATGGACCGGGCTTCCATCCCGATGTGATGGAATCGCTGGGAGAGCCATACCTGACGACGCGGTCAGCGGGTGCGCGCGGGGCAGACCGCAAGAGCGCAGGTGGCCTGGGCTTGGGCTTCTTTATTGCCAAAACGCTGCTGGAGCGCTCAGGCGCAAGCCTGTCGCTGGACAATCGCCCAGCACCGGAAAAGGGTGCCGTTGTGAAAATTACCTGGCCGCGGGAAGTGTTTGAGGCGCATCCTGCGAGCTGGCCGGCTCAGGAAACCGCCGTGGTTAACGTTGGTTAATCACGAAATCTGACGTTTTGGGACTTGGCTGCGTCATTTCGGCGTCTATATAGAACAGGTCAGGAGAACCGTGTCGTGGCCGAAGATTATAGCTTTAGTAAAGACGAACTTCCCGAAGATGCATCGCTGGTCATCGTCGATGATGACCGTGCGTTCCTGCAGCGTCTCGTGCGCGCGATGGAAACGCGCGGCTTTGACGTGCGCAGCGGGCATTCTGTAGCCGAAGGGCTTGAACTTATTCGCCAAAGGCCGCCAGCCTTTGCCGTCGTGGACATGCGCCTGGAAGATGGCAACGGGCTCGACGTGATCGCCGAATTGGCGCGCATGCGGCCGAACGCACGCGCTATCGTGCTCACGGGATACGGCAACATCGCGACCGCGGTGTCGGCGGTGAAGCTGGGTGCGGTGGACTATCTGGCCAAGCCTGCAGACGCTGACGATGTGACGGATTCTCTGCTGGCGCCGACCAATGCCAAGGCCTCGCCGCCTGAGAATCCAATGTCGGCGGATCGCGTGCGCTGGGAGCACATTCAGCGCGTCTACGAGCTGTGCAATCGCAACGTCTCGGAAACAGCACGCCGTCTCAACATGCATCGTCGTACGCTGCAGCGTATTCTCGCCAAGCGCGCGCCGAAGTAATCCGGGCTCAGGCCGTCAGTCAGTCACCGCGGATGATCAGTTCGAGCGCAAGGCTCGGATCGTCCACGGCTTGCTGCCGTGCAGCCGCGCACATGGCATAGCGTAACGTCAGTGCGCGGCGTGTATGCGCGGCAAGCTTGCTTTCCGGCGCGGGCCGAACCATTTCGGCGCCATAGCGATCGGCGACGATCAAGCCGGTATCGGGTGGCAGGATGTCTTGCGGGAAGTCTGGTGAGACGGCGAAGAACAGCCGATCACAGTAGTCGCGATACTCGTGCCATTTGAAATCGCTGCGGAAATCCTCGATGGAGGACTTGATCTCGATGATCCAGAGTTCGTTTTTCCGCGATAGCGCAACGATATCAGCACGTCGGCCGTTGGGCAGGGGCAGCTCGCATGTGCTGGTTAGGCCAAGGCTGACGAGAAGACGGCGCGCGCCACGGGCGATATGAGCTGCCGCCATTGACTGGCGACCATCCCTGATCAAGATCTCGTCAGGTTCGGTATTTTCCGCCATGCGTTCGCCATCTACCGGTGACATTTCCGCTGCACTCGCGATCTGGCCGACTCGCGACCGTTGCTTCAAACGCTTCCCGGAAGCCTTGCACTGCAATACCGTGCCGGCCGCAAAGACCAACTCGGGGACGACGTCATAATGTTCTTCAAGCGGGCGACGCAAGACAAGGTTGCTACAGCTACCAATGAGGCCGAGACCACTCCGGCTCCAGCCAATATTGCCGCCGGCAAGCACGCGCCGCTCGCCGTCGCCGAGCTGCGCCATTGCGTAGATCCTACAACACTGGGCTTCAAAACGACAGCCGACCTGGAGCCGATCACCGGCTTGATTGGCCAGGAGCGGGCGCTGCGGGCGATCGAATTCGGCGTCAACATGCGCAGCTACGACTTCAATATGTTCGTGCTGGGGCCGCCAGCGTCCGGCAAAAGCACGGCCGTTCGCTCCTACCTGTCAAAGAAGGCCGCGGAGGGTGCGCCGCCTGCTGACTGGGTCTACGTGCACAACTTCGACAATCCGAACAGGCCGCGCGCCCTGAAGCTGCCCTCGGGCCGTGGCCGCAAGCTGGCGCAGCACATGGTTGCTGCGATCGATGAGCTGCGTAACACGCTGCCGGCGATCTTCGAGGGCGAAGACTATCAAGCCCGTCGCCGTGCCATCGAGGAAGAGTTCCGCTCTGGGCAGGAAGAGTCTTTCGAGGCGCTCAATCGTAAAGCGCAAGCTCAGAACATTGCCATTCTCCGCACGCCGACGGGCTTCGCCATGGCGCCGGTGCACGAAGGCAAGGTGGTGAAGCCGGAGGTGTTCAACGCGCTGCCGGATGACATGCGCCAGAATGTGCAGGCCAAGATCGAGGTGCTGCAGAAGGAACTCGAGGCGATCCTCGAGAAGATGCCGAAGTCGGACAAGAGCCGGCGCAATCAGCTAAGCGAACTGAACGAGGAAGTCGGCGACGTCGCGGTCCACGAGGCGCTCGACGAGGTCAAGGCCGCGTTCGCGGATGTGCCGGATGTGCGCGAATATCTGGACATTGCGGGCAAGGATCTGACCCGCAATGTCGGACTGTTCCTCGCGGTGCCCGGGGATGAGAACGAACTCGTCAAGCAGCCGACCGACACGTCGCGCGACCCGCGCTTCCGCCGCTACATGATCAACGTCATGGTCGGCAACGGCGAGGAGGAGCAGGGCGCGCCGGTGCTGGAGGAGATCAATCC
>JAEZBU010000136.1 GCA_023426855.1 Pseudomonadota bacterium
GAACGCGGATCGCGAATGCAGCGGAGGTGCGCCGACGTGTCTGGAGCCGGCGCTGAGGCAGGTACATTGTTAAAGGAGGCGCAATGTTAAAGCCGCGATGATCCCCAAAGGGCGATGACGCACGGAGCCAGCGTCTATCGGGCGAAGCTGCGGCGGGCCTTGCAATCGGACGGATCAGCCCGGAGGCAGGTCGGGACGTTCGATGCCGGCCAGGGGATCGTCGGTGCGGCGCGATTTACCCTCAAAATAGGCGCCTTGCTCGATGGCGAGCGACTTGTGGTGAATGTCGCCTTCGACCTTGCTGTCCGACTGCAGCATGACCTTGCGGCCACGGATCGAACCCATGACGGTGCCGCGTACGACAACTTCTTCGGAAACGATGCCGCCCGTGATGCGTGCCGTCTCGCCGACAACGATATGCGTGCCGTGAATATCGCCCTGAACCTCGCCGTCGATCTGCACCTGACCGTTGGAGACGAGATTGCCGATGATGACCAGATCAGGACCGATGATGGAGGGCTGCGAACGATCGCCGGAGCGAGACGCCGCGCGCTGAGGCAGACTGGGAGGCGTCACGATGCCGTTGGAAGCCGTACCGCCATTGAGTGCAGGGCCGTCGCCAGCCTTCCGGGCGGTAAAATTCGAAAGCATCGTACTGTACCTCCAAGCGACTGCGTACGGACGCAGGCGGCTCCTACTACGCAACAACGGCAGCTTTACGGTGATGTCGGCGGATTGGGCTGCCGCCACGATTTGTGAAACTGATGCAGGCCGCAAGCCTAGCACGGTCTTGAACGCTGGTCACCGGACATCGCGCGCATCGCGCGGCGGGTGTGTTGACCGGATCACGATGTAAGTGCGTGGACGGCTTCGAGAACGGCCGCGGCGTGGCCAGGGACTTTGACCTTGCGCCAGATGTTGACGATGCGGCCGTCAGCGCCGATCAGGAGCGTTGTCCGCTCGACGCCCATGTATTTGCGGCCGTACATGGATTTCTCGACCCAGACGCCATAGGCCTCGGCGACGGCCTTGTCTTCGTCGGCTGCCAATTGAACCGCCAGCTCATGCTTCTTGCGGAACTTGCCGTGGCTGGCCGCACTGTCCGGCGAAATGCCAATCACCTCCGCGCCGGCGGCTTGAAACTCCGGATAGAGTGCCGTGAAATCCCGCGCCTCTGTCGTACAGCCGGATGTGTCATCCTTGGGATAGAAGTAGACGACGACAGGTTTTCCACGGAGTTGTGCCAGGCGGATTCGACCGTCATCCGTGGCGAGATCGAAATCCGGCGCTTTTTCACCCACTTCAACCACGTCCGGTGCCTTTCTTTCGACGCTTTTGGCAATGCAATTCGTCTGCCGACGTAGCGAGAAATAAGCGGTACTGCAAGCAAGTGATTCTCAGTCAGTCTGATGGTCGCCGAAAGGCGCGCGCCGGCTACGGACTGGTGAGTGCTGTCATCAGGCGTGCTCCTATTCTGCGTGTCGGCGTTCAGCGGTGTTTAAAAGGTAATACGCTGATGTCCTTGGCAATTCGCCCACGGACATGGAAGGGACCGGCGAGAGGCTCGCGGTGACGAATAGGCCAGGCGAAGTTACCAGGACCGCACGGCCGACTACCCGCCCTGTAACAACAACACAGGGTGGTTCGCGACGTCCTGCGCCGGCGCCTCGGCCCAAGGGGGCGGCAAAGGTGCTGCGTCCGCTGGCCAGACCATCGCTCGTTATCGGAAAGTACGTGCTGCCACTGGTGGTGCTAGCGGCGCTCGCGATCGGAATATTCTACGTCCGCCTGCTTTACGGGCCGATTTCGCTGAAAGTGCTGGCCGAGCCGATCGCGCGCAGCGTTTCCGCCGAGCTTCCCGGATTTGATGTCACTGTCGATGATGCGCTTGTTCGGCTCAACGAGCAGGGACAGATCGAGTTCAGGCTGCGCAACGTCCGCCTGATCGACGACGACGGCGACGCGGTTGCCATGGCGCCGCTGGCTGCCGTGGAGATGAGCCGTCCGGCGCTGTGGTCGATGCGACTGGCGCCGGCAAAAATCGTTCTGATCGAGCCGCGGGTGCTGCTCAGCTATTCGGCGGAGCAAGGTCTGTCGTTCAGCTTCGCGCGCCCTGCGAACATCGAAGCCATTCTGGCGCGAGATGCTGCGTTGACCGCCGCGGAAACGGGGGCCTCCCAGCGGCGGGAGGCTGACGATACGGGAGAGGGCGGGTTGCCGGTGGCGTTGCGGCGACTTGAACTTGGACGTTTGATTGCGGACGCCTCGGCGCGTGCGCGGCAGGGCGCGGATGCCGCGTCGTACTTGAAGGAAATCGGCTTCCGCAACGCGACAGTCGTGTTCGAACAGGATGCAAAACAGACCTCCTGGCTGGTGTCGCAGGCGGATGTCGCGCTGGCGCATCGTCGCGATCGCAGCGTGATCGAAGGCGATGTCACGATCGCATCCGATCGCGGTCCCTGGAGCCTGCACTTCTGGACGGAAGCGTCCGGTTCGCGGCAGCAGGTTGCACTGAAGGCGGCTATCCGTGACCTGGTTCCGCGCAGCGTTGCATCGGCGCTGCCGGCGCTGAATTTCATGAACGCGCTCGACGTTCCGGCGAACGGCGAGGTGACGCTGGAACTGACATCGGCCGGTGAATTGCAGGGTGGAGAGTTCAGGCTCGATCTCGCCCGCGGGCGTGTGCATCTGCCCTGGATGGCGCAACTGCCTCTCGATATCGAAGGCGGCCGCCTCAATCTGCGCTATACCCCCGGCGAGGGCATGCTGCGGGTCGCGCCATCGACGCTGGCGTGGGGCCAGAGCCGGCTGACCATCCAGGGGCAGGTCGTCAGCTCGATCGCCGCCGACGGCTCGGAAGTGTGGAACTTCGATCTTGGCGGCGTCGAGGGACAGATTGCCGGCGAGGATATGCAGATTGCGCCGCTGCCCTTGGAAGCCTGGGTTGCCAAGGGTTCCTATCGCGCAACGGCGGGCGCGCTATCGATCGAGCAGTATGTCATTCAGGCCGGCGGCGGCCAGATGCGTGTGTCCGGTGAAATCGGCGGCGCCGGAAATGACATGAAGATTGACGGTCAGTTCGGCGGCATGTCGCGGGAAGCCTTCCTGGCGCTATGGCCGCGCGGACTGGCCGGCGATGCGCGAACCTGGATCGGCAAGCACGCGATCCGTGGTCGGGTTCTTGGCGGCACGTTCAGCGCCCAGGGATCTCTGCTGCCCGGTCGTGATCCACATGTGTTGCTGTCGATGGAGGCGGCCGACGTCGCGCTGCGCGTCAGGGACAACTTGCCCCCGGTCGATATTCCGCGCGGCCTGGTCCAAATCAATGGCGAGGTGCTGGACATCACCGTCCCCGAAGCGTCGATGACCACGCCGAAGGGGCGCACGCTTGCCATCAAGGGCGGCAGAGTTGCCAGCGCAGATCTGCTTCAGCCGCGCACCACTGGACAGATCTCGTTCCGTGCCAACGGGCCGGCGGCGGCGTTGATGGAAATGCTCGAAAACGAGACGTTCGGCATGAGCCGCGTCGGCGGTTTGGCGAGCGACGGCCTTGAAGGCAAGGTCGATGGGCAGCTCGCGCTGACATTGCCGTTTGCACCCAGTATCGCGCGCGAAGACTTGAAGATCGAGGGACGCGTCCGATTGACCGAAGGGCGCGCCAAGAAGCTCGTCGCGACCCACGATGCGCAGGCAGCGACCGTGAACTTCGACATCACGGAAAAGGCCATCGATGCGCGTGGCGACATGCTGATCGCGGGTGTGCCGGTCAAGCTCGGATGGCAGCATATTTTCGATGCTCCGCCCGATCGCCAGCCGCCGCTGCGCCTGCACGCGACGCTCGATGGTTCGGATCGCAATCAGCTTGGGCTTGACGTGAACCACGTGGTGCAGGGCGAGATACCGGTCGAGGTCACCGTCAGTCAAACCGTCAACGAGGAATATCACATCCAGATGCGCGCGGACCTGACCCGCGCGGACATGGTGCTCGACAACGTCGCCTGGCGAAAGCCGCCCGGACGCGCGGCAACGCTCCAGTTCGACATGGAGGCCGGGGCAAAGCAGTCGACCGAGTTGAAGAACTTCCAGATCGTTGGCGATGACATCGCAATCAGCGGATCGTTGCAGCTCGATGCCAACAATCGGCTGAAGGAGTTTCATTTCCCGGAGTTTTCGGTCAGCGTCGTCACGCGTCTCGACGTGAAGGGCCGGCTGCGCTCCGATAACGTGTGGGACATCACCGCGCGGGGGCAGACCTATGACGGGCGCGATTTCTTCCGCTCGCTGTTCTCGGTCGGTGAGCTTGGCGAAACGCCAAAGACACCGCGCAAGAATGCACCGGGACTGGAATTGAAAGCCGACATCGGCACGGTGCTCGGGTTCTCCGATGTGTCGCTGCGTGGCGTTACCATGCAGTTGACCAAGCGCGGCGAGAAGATGACGCAACTCGTGGCGCGCGGCACGCTGGATGGCGGCCAGGAACTCGAGATCGGTATTCAGCCGGGACAGGGCGATCGCCGTCTGGTGGCGACGACGGATGATGCGGGGAAAGCCTTCAAGCTGATCGACTTCTACCCAAGCATGGTCGGTGGCCGCTTGCGGCTCGACGTCAACCTGGACGGACGCGGGGCTGCTGAAAAGACCGGCGTGCTGCGTGTCGAGCGTTTCCGCATTCTGGGCGACCCCGTCATCAGCGAGGTGCTGCAGTTCCCGGACGATACGCGCCAGATCGATCGGCCGCGCCAGCAGCGCGTCGTCCGGCAGGTTTATGACTTCGACTGGCTGCGCGTGCCGTTTTCTGTTGGACACGGCCAGTTCGTGATGGGGGATTCCGAGATCCGCGGGCCGGTGGTCGGTGCCACGATGCGCGGCAAGGCGGACTTCCGCGCGCGCCAGATCAACGTCGGTGGCACCTATGTACCGTTGCAGGGCCTCAATTCTGCGATCGGCGTGATCCCGGGCATTGGTCAGATCCTGGCCGGGCCGAGAGGCGAAGGCATCCTCGGCATCACGTTTGCGATCCAGGGCTCGATGAATTCGCCGCAGGTGCTCGTCAATCCGCTGTCGCTGGTGGCGCCGGGCATCTTCCGCGAGATCTTCCAGCTTACGCCGAGCCAGAGCGTGACACCGCGTGCGCAGCCGAAGGCGACGTCGACGGGATCACGCGCGCGGGCGTCAAGCGCACCCGCCATCTCTGCGCCGCCGGGCACGGCAGTCGTGACCGAGCCCGAAGTGCTGAGCGGCTGGTCATCGGAAACCAGCACCACGCCAGCCAAAAAGAAATAGTTGCCCGGCGACGGGCATTCGCCGGGGCGTTCGCGTTCCAGGTTCTGGGCTTGTGGCTCCCGCCGTCGCCACCGCTTACTGCGGCCGCAACAGCACGTGCTTCTTGCGGCCTAGAGACAGTTTCACTGCGCCGTCGGACGCGATGTCGGCATTGGTCAGCGTGGCCTTGTCGTCCGTCACCGGCTGGTCATTGACCTTGAGGCCGCCGCTCTGTACCTGCCGCCGCGCCTCGCTGTTCGACTTGACGAGGCCGGCGCGGACGAACGCGTTGAGGATACCGAGCCCTTCAGCCAGTTCGGCGACCGGGATGTCGACCGTCGGCAGTCCGGCGGATGTCGCACCCTGTTCGAAGGTCTGGCGCGCGGTTTCGGCAGCGGCTTCCGCTTTCTCGCGGCCGTGCAGCAGGGCGGTCGCTTCCGTCGCCAGAATTTTCTTGGCTTCGTTGATCTCGGCGCCGGACAGCGCGGCAAGCTTCGCCACCTCACCCAGCGGCAGCGTGGTGAACAACCTCAGGAAGCGCTCGACGTCTGCATCTTCCGAGTTGCGCCAGAACTGCCAGTAATCATAGACGCTGAGCTGGTCCTCGTTGAGCCAGACGGCACCAGCGGCGGTCTTGCCCATCTTGGCACCGGATGCCGTGGTCAGCAGCGACGTGGTCAGTGCGTAAAGCTGGTGCGTGCCCATGCGGCGGCCGAGATCGGCGCCGAGCACGATGTTGCCCCACTGGTCGGAACCACCCATCTGCAAGTTGACGCCATAGCGGCGCGCCAGTTCCACGTAGTCGTAGGACTGCAGCAGCATGTAGTTGAATTCGATGAACGACAGCTCCTGCTCGCGCTCGAGCCTGAGGCGCGCCGAGTCCATCGTCAGCATGCGATTGACCGAGAAATGCTTGCCGACATCACGCAGGAATTCGATGTAGTTGAGCGGTGCTAGCCATTCGGCATTGTCGACCATCAGCGCATCGCGCTTGCCCTCGCCGAAGTTCAGGAACTTGGCGAAGACCGTCTTGATGCTGTCCTTGTTGGCGTCGATCTGCTCGATGGTGAGGATGCGCCGCGTCTCGTCGCGACCCGAAGGATCGCCGACGCGCGTCGTGCCGCCGCCCATCAGCGTGATCGGTTTTCCGCCGCCTGACTTCTGCAGCCAGTGGAGCATCATGATCGACAGCAAGTGGCCGATGTGCAGCGACGGCGCCGTGCAGTCGTAGCCGACGTAGCTGACGATTTCGCCCTTCGCCGCGAGCGCGTCGAGGCCGGGGAAATCCGAGCACTGGTGAATGAAGCCGCGCTCGGCCAGTATGTTGAGGAAGTCGGACTTGTGCGTCGTCATGATATGAGGCTTTCGGTCGTATCCCCGCCGCAATGGGGCGGCCTAGGGGACGCAAGGTCGGCGCAAATTGCACAGGAAGGCCGCAATGGGCAAGATCAGGCGCGCGCTGGGGCTGATGAGCGGTACGTCCATGGACGGGATCGACATCGCGTTGATCGAGACGGACGGGGAAAACCA
>JAEZBU010000174.1 GCA_023426855.1 Pseudomonadota bacterium
TGCTGCAGCGTCGGCTTCGGCGTCACGTAGTGCGAATTGGCGTAGATCTTGACCAGCTTCAGCTCATCGGTCTTCTGCCCGGTCAGCGGGTCGAACTCGACGATGCTCTCCACCTCGTCGCCGAACAGCGAGAAGCGCCAGGCGCGGTCCTCCAAGTGGGCCGGAAACAGTTCGACGGTATCGCCGCGCACCCGGAACGAGCCGCGGATGAAGGCCTGGTCGTTGCGCCGATAATGCAGGGCGACGAGGTCGGCGAGAAGCTGCCGCTGATCGAGCCGCTCGCCAACCTTCACCGTGAACGTCATCGCGGTGTAGGTTTCGACCGAGCCGATACCGTAGATGCACGACACCGAGGCGACGATGATGACGTCGTCACGCTCCAGCAGGGCGCGCGTCGCGGCGTGGCGCATGCGGTCGATCTGTTCGTTGACCGAGCTTTCCTTCTCGATATAGGTGTCGGTGCGCGGAACGTAGGCTTCCGGCTGGTAATAATCGTAGTAGCTGACGAAGTATTCGACCGCGTTGTCCGGAAAGAAGCTTTTGAACTCGCCGTAGAGCTGCGCTGCCAGCGTCTTGTTCGGCGCCAGGATCAAGGCCGGACGCTGCGTCGCCGCGATGACGTTGGCCATGGTGAAGGTCTTGCCGGAGCCGGTGACACCGAGCAGCACCTGATCGCGCTCGACCTGATTGACGCCGTCCACCAATTCCGCGATCGCGGTCGGCTGATCGCCCTTGGGCTCGAACTCCGACACCAGGGTGAACGCGATGCCGCCTTCCGACTTCTCTGGGCGCGGCGGCCGATGCGGCATGAACATCGGCATGCCGCCGGACACCAGCGGATGCGACGCAATCATCGGCTCGCGCGCCAACAAGGCCTTGGCCGAGTCTGAACGCTGGTCAGGCCGCGCCAACAAGGCGTCCAGCGTTGCGGACGGGCTCGGCCGGTCCAGCGGCGTTCCTGCGGTACGCAGCGCGGGCAATGTGCTTTGCGGACGGAACGCGGCCTGTGGCGCCTCCTCGAATCCGGGCGTGCCGGCCGCGGTTTCCCGTGGCGGCGCAACAGGTTTTCCGGATCGCCCACGCGAGGGACGCGGGCGAGGTGTGGTGTTGGACTTGGGCGGACGCGGCATGGGCGGAATATGGCCTGCCCCGCGGCGCCGCTCAAGCCTGCGGACAACACGGCGCACTGCCTTAATCCCTACCCTATTGGCTTTCCTATTGCGCCTGGAGCCTAGTCAGGGCTTGAATGCACGCACTTTTCATAGACGTTGAAGAAAGCATCCGCATGATCCGCCGGTTCTTGTCTGCTGCCATCCTCCCGACAACGCTGGCCGCTGGGCTGTTCGCCGCCGCCATTCCTGCCTCCGCCGAGGGTATGCCCAAGGCTTTGAGTTGCAGCTTCGACAAAGGCTCCAGCGTGGCCTACGCGCATGGCGCCTATGACGCTACGCCAGCCCAGCCGCTGACCTTCGACATCGGTGCCATCGATCTCGAGGCCCAGCAGGCCGAATTGCAGATCGGCAAGGGAAAGGGCGTGTTGCGTATCGTGCGGGCGGTGAACGCCAACCACTTCCTGGAGGTGGTCACCGAAGGCTTCCTCAACCTGACCACGGTCTATGACGTCGATCCCGAGCGTAAGGCGCATCCGGCGGTACATTCCCGCCATCTCGGACTGCTCGGCGAACCGGTGATTGCGCAGTACTATGGGTTCTGTAGGGAGAAGTCGTGAGGTGGTGAGATCGTGAAGTCGTGAAGTCATCAGGTGGTGGTCCTGGTCGACCGTCTCACGAATTCACGATCTGATGATTTCACGAAAAGGAACAACCAGCCGCCATGCTGAAGCGTGTCCTGATCGCCAATCGCGGTGAAATCGCGCTCCGGATCATCCGCACCGCGCGGCGGCTGGGCATTCAGACGGTCGCCGTTGCCTCCGAGCCGGATCTGGCGATGCCGTTCGCGCGGGCGGCCGACGAGGTGGTGGCGATCGGGCCGGGCCCGGCAACGGAAAGCTATCTGGTATTCGACAAGATTATCGGCGCGGCCAAGGCGACCGGCGCCGACGCCATTCATCCGGGCTACGGCTTCCTGTCGGAAAATGCCGATTTCGCCGATGCGGTGGCGTCAGCCGGACTGATCTTCGTCGGCCCGACCGCCGATGCCATGCGTAAACTGGGCGGCAAGTCAGCCGCCAAGGCCATCGCGATTGCTGCCGCCGTGCCGGTGGTTCCGGGCTATCAGGGCGATGCGCAGGATGCCGCCACACTGGCCGCCGCGGCGCAGGACATCGGTTATCCGGTGATGATCAAGGCCGTGTCAGGCGGTGGCGGTCGCGGCATGCGGCTGGTCGCGCGCGCCGACGACTTTGCAGGCATGCTGGCCAGCGCCCAGCGCGAGGCGGCGGCCGCGTTCGGCGACGATCGGGTGCTGATCGAGAAGGTCGTGCAGGCGCCGCGCCATATCGAAGTGCAGGTGTTCGGCGACACGCATGGCAACGTCGTGCATCTGTTCGAACGCGACTGCACGCTGCAGCGGCGCAACCAGAAGGTGATCGAGGAAGCCCCGGCTCCCGGCATGTCTCCGCAATTGCGTGAGAAGATGACGGCTGCCGCGGTCAAGCTGGCCCAGGCGGTCGGCTATCGCGGCGCGGGTACCGTTGAGTTTCTGGTCGAGGGAGGCGCACTCAGCACAGATGCCGACTGGTACTTCATCGAAATGAACACCCGCCTGCAGGTCGAGCATCCGGTGACGGAAGCGGTGACCGGCCTCGATCTGGTCGAATGGCAATTGCGCGTCGCGTCGGGCGAAACGCTGCCGAAGCGGCAAGGGGCAATCACCTGCACTGGCCACGCCATTGAAGCGCGGCTGTGCGCGGAGGACGCCGCCCGCAACTTCATGCCGTCGATCGGGCGGATCGCGCTGTTCGACGTCCCGGCCGGCGAAGGCGTACGCGTCGATGCGGGTGTCGAAACCGGCTCGGTGATTTCGCCGTTCTACGATTCCCTGATCGCCAAGGTCATCGGCACGGGACCGGATCGCGCCACGGCCATCGACCGTACGCTGCGGGCGCTGGAGGAGATTACCGTTGCCGGCG
>JAEZBU010000198.1 GCA_023426855.1 Pseudomonadota bacterium
TCGTGTATATGACGCGGGTGCGCAGCCGGAAAATTCAGGCCGGCGATGATGCCGCCGATGCCCGTTGGGTCACAGACTGGCGCAGATTGCCGCTGGCGTTCGATCACGCCAAAATCCTGTCCGACGCACGGCGTATCGCGGTGCTGATCGAATGATTCGCCCTCCCTCTCACCGAACGGTTCCCTAGCTCATGGCCGGCCTGCTCAGACCCGTCACAGCCCTGCTTATTGCGGCCGCGATCCTGCTCATGGGCAACGGCTTGATCAGCGTGCTGCTGCCGCTGCGTGCCGACATCGAAGCGTTCTCGCGCGTCGAAATTGGCCTCATGGGCTCCGGGCACTATGCGGGCCTCGTTGCCGGTTGCCTGCTGGCGCCTCTGGTCATTGCACGGGTTGGCCACATCCGGGCCTTCGTCGCCTTCACGGCCGTCGTGACGATCACGCCGCTGCTGCACGCGATATGGACCGAACCGGTCGCCTGGATCGCGCTCAGAGCGCTGAACGGCCTGTGCTTCGCCGGTCTGTTCATGGGCATCGAAAGCTGGCTGACCGGCTCGTCGACGGTTGAAACGCGTGGGCGCGTTCTCGGCTCCTACACCGTCATCAACCTGACCGTGGTGACGCTTGGCATGCAGATGATGGCGCTGACGTCGCCGCGCGGGTTCGAACTGTTCTCGCTGGTCGCCATTCTTTACTCGCTGGCAGCCGTGCCGATCGCCTTGACCAACACGCAGGCGCCGGTGCCGCCACGCACAGCCAAGCTGCGACTGGTATGGCTGTTCGGGGTCTCGCCGGCCGCCCTGATGGGCTGCTTCTTCACCGGCCTCGCCAACAGCGCGTTCTGGACACTGGCGCCACTCTACGGACGCAGCGCAGGTTTCTCGCTGGCTGAAGTCGCGATGTTCATGACGGTTGTGGTGCTCGGCGGCGCAGCGAGCCAGTGGCCCATCGGCTATCTGTCGGATCGTGTCGGACGACGCCCGTTGTTGATCGTCACCGGGCTGGTCGCATCGGCGGCGGGCATCGGGCTTTACATTCTCAGCACCAGCAGCCCGAGCGCGATCTTCCCGCTGGCCGTGCTGTACGGCGCATGCGCATTCCCCATCTACACGCTCTGCGTCGCCCACGCCAACGATCTGGTCAGCAAGAAACGCGCGGTCGAAGTTTCGAGCGGACTGCTGATGACATTCTCCATCGGTGCCGTAATCGGACCGCTGATGGCGTCCGCGATCATGAGCTCGGCAGGCCATGGCGCGCTGTTCCTGCACTCCGCAGCGGCGCATGTGCTGATTGCCGTGGTCATGCTGGTGCGCGCAAAACTGCGCCCGACCTTGCCGACCGAGAACAAGGAAGCGTTCGTCGCCGTCCCGCGCACGACACCGGGCGTTTTCGAGCTCGATCCTCGCGGGGACGGGTCCGGCGCCGCTGCGGCCGCGCCGCGGGAGCAGGCGTTGGTTACCGGCCGCAATTGAGACGAGGTGGTCGCGCAGCAGGGGCGAGTTCCCCCGGTTGTGCGGCCTCCGTAAGAGCTTACCGGCTGGCCGTCGCCACGCCCCGCACCCAAGCTTCGACCTGAGACTGACATTTCTGGCTATGCAGCAGACGCAGCGTCTCATCGGCCTGCGGCAGCGGCTCGATAACCCTCAGGCGGAACTGCTTAGGTGCGCCGTCGGGCAGGCGTAGCGCGTAAGGTCCAGTGCGCGCTGCGATCGCGCGCGGCCACGGCGCTTCCGTCAGACCGCTGGCGAAGATGATCTGTGCCTGCGTTCCGGCGCGGACATCGACCAATGTCGCCGTCTGCGTGCTGTCGCTGCGTACGACCATCAGGCTTGCGCCTTTCTGCACGCAGTAATCGCCCTCCGCGGTGACAGGAATCCGCGCCCACGAAAACGCCATTCCCGTACTTATCGCCGAGCCGACCGCCGATCCGCCAACCGAATTCTCGCGCGACGCACTTGGTTGGAAACTGCGCGCCGCTGTCTGACCGCTGCCAACAGGATCGCGGGGCGATGGGCGGTAAGCCGCCGCCGGCGGTGTCGGCGATCTCGCCGCACCAATCCTCGGCCTCTGCGGTTTTGGCAGGCTGGCAACCACCGTCCGCCATAGCGTGTCGTCCGATGGGCGCCCCTTCGAGAAGGTACCTACTGTCTGCTGGAACGGCCCATTGATCGTGCGCGTGCGTCCATCGACGAGAAGCAACGTGACGGCTCCGCCTGCCGGGATGTGCAAGACGGCATCATCCGCCAATGTCGCGCCTATACGGACGCCGGGCACTTTCGAGGCCATGACCAGAGCATCAGCCTGGGCCGGCGCCGGGGCGCCGGACAGCAGACCGCCGCCCAGCAACAGCGTCGTTACAAACAAGAATGGTGTTCGCGCCATCGAACAAGCCCTCACTTCGACGTTAACGTGGTCCCTCGGCGTCGCTTCTTTTAGCATAGGTGCATGACGGAGAATGAGGCCATCCCGCCGGTGATGCACTTGCGTCGCGGCGTTAAAAGCCGTTTTATCGCCCCGACTTCAACCAGCGGTATGCCCTGCGTGCCCTAACGCCATCGCGAGCGCAAATGCCTATCGACGGAAATCTCTACGCGACCTTCGAGCAACAGTTCAAAGCGGCCGGGTCATCCATCGCTTTCTCATCCCCGGGAGCTGCCGACATCTCCTACAGCGAGCTTGCGGCCGAGGTCGGCCGCATGGCCAATGCCCTGGTCGTGCTCGGCGTCGAGCCCGGCGATCGCGTTCTGGTCCAGGTCGAGAAATCGATCCCGAACGTACTGCTTTATCTTGCGACGCTGAAGGTCGGCGCGGTGTTCAATCCGCTGAATACCGCCTACACGATCGCGGAGCTGGACTACTTCATCGGCGACGCCGACCCGAAGCTCATCGTTGTCGGCGGTGAAAAGCTTGCACAGATCGAACCGATCGCGGCGGCAAAGAAGGTGCCCGCCATCGCCACGCTCGATGCGGACGGCACGGGATCGCTCGTCGATCTGGCGCGCAATCAAAGCGATCAGCATGTCACGGTGCCGCGCGATCCGGATGATATGGCGGCATTGCAGTATACGTCCGGCACCACCGGCCGCTCCAAGGGCGCGATGATCACCCATCGCAATCTCGCGTCCAACGCCGAGGTGCTGCACGGCTATTGGGGTTTCGTGCCGGGCGACGTGCTGCTGCATGCGCTGCCGATCTTCCATACGCACGGCCTGTTCGTCGCCCTGAACACGGCTTTCTTGAATGCGTCACGGATGATCTGGCTGCAGAAATTCGACCTCGAAGCCGTCATGCGGCTGATGCCCGAGGCAACGGTGATGATGGGCGTGCCGACGTTCTACACCCGCCTGCTCGGGCATCCGGGCTTCGGCATCGACCATTGCAAGAAGATGCGGCTGGTGATCTCCGGATCTGCACCGCTGCTGGCCGAAACGCATGAAGCATTCGAGGGGCGCACAGGTCTCAAGATCCTGGAGCGCTACGGCATGACCGAGACCGGCATGATCACGTCGAACCCCTATCATGACGGTGCGCGCGTTGCCGGAACCGTAGGTTATGCCCTACCCGGCATTTCCGTCCGAATCGCCACCCAGGACGGTACAGTCGTGCCGAACGGCGAAGTCGGCGTGCTGGAAGTCAAAGGCCCGAACGTGTTCAAAGGCTATTGGCGCAACCTCGAAAAGACCAAGGAAGAGTTCCGCGCCGACGGCTATTTCATCTCCGGCGACCTCTCCACGATGGACGAGGATGGCCGCGTCACCATCGTCGGCCGCGCCAAGGACCTCATCATCACCGGCGGCTTCAACGTCTACCCGAAGGAGATCGAAGAGGAACTGAACGCGCTGCCGGGCGTCAATGAATCGGCAGTGGTCGGTGTGCCGCATCCGGATTTCGGCGAAGGCGTCGTTGCCATTCTAAGCTCGCTGCCCGGCCAGACACCGCCAAGCGAAGCCGACATCCTGTCCGCATTGGGCGGAAGGCTTGCAAAATTCAAACTGCCCAAGCGCGTTTTCGTGGTTAACGATCTGCCGCGCAACGCCATGGGCAAAGTCCAGAAGGTCGAACTGCGCAATCAGTACGGCAAGATATTCTCCAGCTAACCCTGGCTCACGCCGGGCGCGACTATTGTCATCTCCCTATCCGGTCGGACCTGGACGTTTCACCGCGTCCAGGCATAGTGGCCGGCCGTTCGCCACCTCATAACAAGGCCAGTACCCATGCCAGAGCCCCGCATTCTGCTGACGCATACCCCGGACATGCGCCGGAACTACTACGGAGATCGCGCGCTTGCAGGCCTGCGCAAGCTCGGCAACGTGACGTTGCATGAAGGCGACGCAGCGCTCGACGCAGCAGGTCTGGTGAAAGCCGCACAAGGCGCGCAGATCATCGTCGCCGATCGCAACACCCCCGGTTTTGCCGAGATTTTCGGCCAGCTTCCGGACCTCGTCGCGTTCCTGCGCTGCGCCGTCGATATCCGCAATATCGACGTGCCGTCGGCGAGTGCCGCCGGAGTTCTCGTCACGCAGGCGAGCCGGAGCTGGGTGCCGGCGGTGAGCGAAATGGTGGTCGGCCAGATGATCAGCGTCGCACGCGGCATTGCCAGCTCGGCTGCTGCCAACTGGCGCGGCGACACGCCCGAGGCCGGGCTCGGCGTGCAGCTCAAAGGCTCGACCGCCGGCGTCATCGGCTACGGTCCGCTGGCCCGCAACGTCACCGAGTTGTTGTTGGCGTTCGGCATGAAGGTCCTGGTCAGCGATCCGTACGTCAAGGTCGAGCGCCAGGGCATCGAGCAAGTCTCCGTGGAAGATCTGGTTCGACGCTCGGATTTCGTCATTCCGCTGGCCGTCGCCACCGAGGAAACCGAGAACCTCATCGGCGCCGCGCAACTGCGCGCCATGAAGCCGACCGCCTATCTGGTCAATCTCAGCCGCGGCAATCTCATCGATGAAGCCGCGCTCGAACGCGCGCTCGACGAGAAGTGGATCGCCGGGGCCGCCATGGACGTCGGCCGCGCGCCGGACCAGATGCCGTCGCCGCATCTCGCACGCCGTCCGGATGTCGTCGCCACCCCACATGCCGGCGGCCTGACTCAGGAAGGCATCGAAGGCCAGGCGCTCGAAACGGTCGATCAGGTCGCTGAGATCGTGCAGGGTCGCGCACCCAAGGGCGCCGTCAACACCAATCAGGCGCAGCGTCTCAGCCGCTTCGCAAAAGCCTGACAGACATAACGAGAGATCTTTCGGAGGAAATACCCATGGACCGCCCCGTTTCCGGACCGGCGCCGCGCTTGAAGATGCCGGCCGGCGCGTGCGACACGCACATGCATTTCTACGACGCCCGCTATCCCAAGCATCCCGATGGCGTTACGCCAGCCCCCGATGCTCTCGTCGACCAGTATCGCAAGCTGATGGGCTGGCTCGGCCATGAGCGCGTGGTCGTGGTGCAGCCGAACGCCTACGGCGACGACAACCGCCTGACCATGGACAGCGTGGCAGCGCTCGGCCAGGATAAGGCGCGCGCCATCGTGGTGGTGAAGCCCGGCGTCAGCGATGCCGAGCTGGAACGCCTGACCAAAGCCGGCGCGCGCGGTATCCGCATCATGTGCCTGCCGCCGGGCCATTTGAAATGGGACGTGATGGACGAGATGATCGCCCGCGTCCGCCCGTTCGGCTGGCATCCCATCGTGCAGTTCGACGGCCGTGAATTCCCTGATCGCGAGGCGCAACTGAAGCGTATCGAGGGCGACTATATCATCGACCACATCGGCAAGTTCCTGGAGCCGGTGCCGACCGATCATGCCGCCTTCAAAACGCTGCTGCGCCTGATTGATCGCGGCAATTGCTACGTCAAGATTTCCGCGCCGTATGAGGTTTCGCGCGTTGGTGCCCCCGGATTCGACGACGTCGGAGCGCTGGCCAAGGCGCTGGCGAAAGCCGCGCCGGACCGCCTGTTGTGGGCGTCGAACTGGCCGCATCCCGGCATGGAGGGCGATCGTTACCCCAATGATGTCGCGATGCTGGACCTGATGCTGGATTGGGTCCCCGACGAGGCGTCGCGCCACAAGATGTTCGTTGAGAATCCCGCTCGCTTGTACGGCTTCTAAAGGAGCAACAGCATGCAACAGCGCAATCTCGGCCCCTCGGGCCTGCAAGTGTCGGTCGTCGGCCTCGGCTGCAACAACTTCGGCGGCCGCATCGATCTCGAAGCCTCGCGCGCCGTGGTTCACAAGGCCCTGGATGTCGGGATTACGCTGTTCGACACCGCGGACATCTACGGCAACGAGGGCGGCTCGGAAGTCGCCCTTGGCGAAATCCTCGGCGCGCGCCGCAAGGACATCGTGCTGGCCACCAAGTTCGGCATGGCGATGGACGACGCAGGCAAGCTGATCGGTGGTTCCCGGCGCTACATCATGTCGGCGGTCGAGGACAGCCTGCGCCGTCTCAAGACCGACTGGATCGACCTCTACCAGTTCCACCAGCCCGATCCGCGCACGCCGATCGAAGAGACGCTACGCGCACTCGACGATCTCGTGCGCCAGGGCAAGGTGCGTTACATCGGCTGCTCGAACATGTCGGCCTGGGGCGTCGTCGAGGCGCAATGGACGGCGAAGCACCATAATCTCAATGCGTTCGTGTCGTGCCAGGACGAGTACAGCCTCGTCGTCCGCGATCACGAGCAGCACCTGATTCCGGCGATGCAGAAGTATCAGCTCGGCCTGCTGCCGTATTTCCCGCTGGCATGCGGCCTGCTGACCGGCAAGTACAAGCGCAACATCGCGCCGGCGCAGGGCACCCGTCTGGCGGCGATGCAGCAGCGCGCCGATCAGTATCTGACGGAGCGGAATTTCGGCATCGTCGAAAAGCTGACCAGCTTCGCCGAAGACCGCGGCCACAGCATTCTCGAACTGGCGTTCAGCTGGCTCGCCGCACGTCCGACGGTCGCGAGCGTCATTGCCGGTGCCACCAAACCAGAGCAGGTGCAGCAGAACGTCGATGCAGCTGGCTGGACGCTGACCGCCGACGAAATCGCCGAGATCGACCGCATTTCGGCTTGAACGGCTATGACGCCAACAAGCTCCGGGCATGCAAACGCCCGGAGCAATCGGCCTAATTTGCGACCGGCTCGACCAGCAGCACCGTGCCGCGCACAGCCTTTACAGTTGCCCGCGCGCCCTTAGGCAGATCCGGACCTTCCGCCGACCACACCGTATCGCCGACCCTGACGCGACCGCGGCCGTTGGCGATCGCATCCTCGATGGTAACGACGCGGCCGACGTATTGCTGGCCGCGTTCATTGAGCGAGGGCTCATCGCTGGCGATCATGTCCGGCCGCGCGAAACGGCGCACGGCCACCACGGTCGCCATGGCGATCAGACCGAACGCGATCACCTGAAGCTGCCACGACAGTGTGATGGTCAGCGCGATCACGCCGACAATCCCAGCGGCCATGCCAAACCACAACAGGTAGACACCCGGCAGGATCGTTTCGAGAACGAAGAGAACCACGCCGAGGAAAAACCAGTTCCACGCTCCGAGATTCCAGAAAAACTCAGCGATGGGTTGCATCGATGCGCCCGTTCTTTGCCATCAAACCCGTGGAACCGTACCGCGCGGCTGGTTTGGCCGTGACGGCGGTTGCGATGTGTTTCCGCTATCGTTGCCGCTGAACGCCTCGCCGGTGATCTGCGCGAGACCAGCCAGCGAACCGATCACCGAGGACGCCTCCAGCGGCATCATGATGACTTTCTGGTTCGGCGCCTTGGCCAGGGATTCCAGCGCCTTCACGTAGTTATTGGCGACGAAGTAGTTGATCGCCTGCACATTGCCGTCCGCGATTGCAGTGCTGACCATGCGGGTCGCTTCGGCTTCGGCCTGCGCTTCGCGCTCGCGCGCTTCCGAATCGCGGAAGGCCGCTTCGCGACGGCCCTCGGCCGCCAGAACGACAGCCTGTTTTTCACCCTCGGCCTTCAAAATCGCCGCAGCTCGCGAACCTTCGGCTTCGAGGATCTGCGCACGCTTTTCACGTTCCGCCTTCATCTGGCGAGCCATGCTGTCAACGAGATCCGACGGCGGCGCGATATCCTTGATTTCGATACGCGTCACCTTCACGCCCCACGCCTCGGTGGCGTGATCGACGACGTCCAGCAGCTTGGCATTGATCTGGTCACGATTGGACAGCAGTTCGTCGAGGTCCATCGAACCCATCACGGTACGCACGTTGGTCATCGTGAGGTTGATGATCGACTCTTCCAGCATGTCGACCTCGTAGGCCGCCTTGGCTGCGCTGAGCACCTGGAAGAACGTGACGCCGTCGACCCGCACCATGGCGTTATCGCGCGTGATCACGTCCTGGCTCGGGATCTCCAGCACCTGCTCCTTCATGTTCATGCGGGCGCCGACACGTTCCATGACGGGAACGAGAATATGCAGGCCGGGCGTCAGCGTGCGCGTGTAGCGACCGAAGCTCAGCACCGTGTAGTTCATGCCCTGCGGCACGACCTTGACCGTCGACCACAGCGCGGCCAGCGCAAACAGAATGACAAGAATTCCGAAGACTTCCAGACCACCCACAGCCACGATCACACCTCCCCCAAATCCATCACGTCCGTGCAAGGAGCACAGCATTCCATATCGCTGCTTTTAGGGCGCAACGACGAAGTTTCCATTAACAGGACATTAACGAACAATGAAATTTCGCGTTAACTGGTAAAAGACCAGATAATTCAGATCCAACCCATCAATTCGCGCCGCACGACGTTTTCGATGACGCGAATACCCTCGTCGCTGTCATTCAGTGCCGGAATATAGGCGAACTTCTCACCGCCATTTTCCATGAAGTATCCGCGATTCTCGACGTCCAACTCTTCCAGGGTTTCCAGGCAGTCAGCGCTGAAACCGGGCGCAACGATTGCCATCCGTTTCACACCGGATTGCGCCAGCCGCTTCACGGTTTCATCGGTATAAGGCTGCAGCCAGACGTCATTCCCGAAGCGCGATTGGAACGTCGTATGCCAGCCCTCCTCGGGCCAACCCAGTCTCGCGCGCAGCAGCCGCGAGGTTTTCAGACACTGGCAATGATACGGATCGCCCTTGTGCAAATAGGATTCCGGCATACCGTGGAATGTCGCGATCAACGCCTCTGGTTTGAAATCTAGCGTTTGCAATTGGCTTTCGATCGATTTCGCCAGAGCATCGATGTAGACCGGATCATCGTACCAAGCGGGCGCCACGCGCACATAGGGCTGCCAGCGCATATTCATCAGCGCACGAAACGCCTGATCGCAGGCCGTCGCTGACGTCGCGGCGGCGTACTGCGGATACAGCGGCACCAGCAGGATGCGATCACAGCCCTGATCCTGCAGCGCCTTGATCCGGCTTTCCGTGGTCGGATTGGCGTAACGCATGGCCCAATCAACGACGATGCGCGGATCGCCGGCAAGCTGCGTCGCCAGCTTTTCGGCTTGGCTGCGCGTGATGGTCTTGAGCGGACCTTCGTCGCGGTCCTTGTTCCAGATCGACTCGTAATCCTTGCCCTTGGGGCCTGGACGCTTGGTGAGGATGATCAAATTGAGGATCGGCCACCAGATCAGCCGCGATGTCTCGATGACGCGGCGATCGGACAGAAATTCCTTGAGATAGCGGCGCATGGACCAATAATCGGTCGCATCCGGCGTCCCGAGATTGAGCAGCAGAACGCCGACTTTGCCATGGCGCACGTTGGGATGCGACGCGGGCTTGGCCGAACCATCTGGCTGTAATCCGTCCGCTTTCGGCTGTTCGTTCATGTTGCGACGACCTCTCCTGGGCTTCCCGCAATGGAACCCTTCTTAGAACAAGGTCGTGTTTCCAACAAAATGGCGGCCGGCACCAGCCTGCGACGTGCCGCAGGTGGCGATATCAGGCCGCCTTGCCGCGACTGTTGCCGCGCTCAACCTGCTTTTCGGCGGGCTCCGCTTTGGCCTTCGCCGACGGCTCAGTCTTCCCTCCGGTGGTCTCGACCTGGCCTGCGACACGCCAGTAAGCTTCGAGCCGGCGAGCCAAATCGCGGCTTCGTTCGGCCAAAAGCCGTTCACCCAGCGGTTGGCATTGCGCACGCAGCGTAGTCTGGCGAGCCTCGAAATGGGCTTCGATCTTCTGGCGTTCTCGCGACGTCAGTGGCAAGTCGCCATGGCTGTGCAGATAAGCCTTAAGGACGGCGATGTCGTGGTCGTGCCCGAGCATCTCGGAAATCTGGCGCGAGGCGCGCGCACGCGGCAGCAGCACTTCAGGCCACCCACGCGACAGCAGCAGCATATGCCGCCAGTGCTGCTGAATACCTTTGCGCCATTCGTGGAAGCTTTCCTCGCTCGGGTCGGCGTAGGCGGCGCGCATCGCCTTGCGCGCGGCACCATAGCTGCGCCGCAGCCCCGGCTCGATGAGATCAAATCCGTCGTCTTCGAATTTCTGCCGTCGCAAGACCGAGAGCGACTGGCGCAGTTCCTCAGCCGCAGTCTCCATGCCTTGCTGTTCGGATGACGTATCGACATCGTTGCGGGTGGAAGCGACGGCGGCGCGCAGCTTGGCGACCGCAGGAGCCAAAGCCGAATCCGGGTCCGGACCGAGATTGACCAGCGTCTGGCCGAGCACATGCACATCCCGGCGCGCCGAGAGCAACGCTCCGACGTCGCGCAGACGGGCGTTCTCGCGCTTGAACAGTTCGTCGCTCAGCGCCGGGCGCATCAGTCGCAACAGCGCACGGGTCCGCTTCAGATTCTTGCGGGCTTCATGAACACTGATCGGATCAATAGCTGACTGGCTCAGCCTTTGCTCGGCAGCGCCGATCTGTTCGGCGACAATCCGTCGGAAGCCTTTTGCGAAGGACTCCTTGGTCTTGAAACGATACGCCATGACGCCTCAACTGGCAGGTGCCAGGCGGGCTTGTCCCCGCCAAGTCGGCTCCACGAGCCAGACCTCAAGCTCATTATATCAACGCCACATGACAGTTTGATGACATTCAGTTGACGTCCTTTCGGCGGTCATCGATCTGCCTGGTCGGCACGTGCGTCTTCCGCCCATGCCAGCCATGTCCGCACACGGCCAACTGGATCAGGATGCGTGAAGAAATCGGTAATAACCGCCACCGAATCCGCGCCTGCCGAAACGACGGACGGTGCGCGCTCCGGCGTGATACCGCCGATAGCGACCAGCGGCAGCGATCCGATGCGGGACTTCCAATCCGTAATCCGATCAAGACCTTGTGGCGCCCATTTCATCGCCTTCAGCTTGGTCTCCCAGATCGGTCCGAGCGCGACATAATCAGGCTTGGCAGCAAGGGCAATATCCAGCTCCTCATGGCTGTGGCTCGATAAACCAAAGCGGATGCCGCGCGCCTTGATTGACGGCAGATCTGCCTCGGCAAGATCCTCCTGGCCGAGATGAATATAGTCCGCCCCGAGCTCGATCGCCTCGCGCCAATAATCGTTGACGATGAGCTGGCAGCCATGCTGCCGGCAAACCTCGATGCTTCCCGCGATCTGACGCTTGACCTCGTCCGCCGACGCATCTTTCAGGCGAAGCTGCACCACGCGCACGCCGGCCGGCACGATGCGACGCATCCAATCGAGGTCGGGCACGATCGGGTAGAATACGTCGAGACCGTTCGCGGGCGTGCTCATGACTTCCTGTCCAGATCGAAGAACGGCGTGCCGGCGACAGGCGTTGATGGCTCGGCCATGTCGCGCATTTCCATCAGGCCGGATTCGAACGCTGTTCGCCCCGCTGCGATGGCGGACGCGAACGCCGCCGCCATTCGCGCCGGATCACCAGCCTTGGAAACGGCCGTATTCAGCAGCACCGCGTCGTAACCCATTTCCATGGCCTCACACGCATGCGACGGCGCGCCGATACCGGCGTCGATGATCAGCGGTACGTCGGGGAAGTAGTTGCGCATGGTGCGCAATGCATAGCGATTGTTGAGCCCGCGCCCGGTTCCGATCGGCGCACCCCACGGCATCAGCACTTCGCAGCCGGCCGCCATCAGCCGCTCGGCCGCACCGAGATCTTCCGTCGTATAGGGAAACACCTGGAAGCCATCGTTGACCAACGCCGTCGCCGCTTCAACAAGGCCAAACAGATCCGGCTGCAGCGTATCGTCGTTGGCAATGACTTCGAGTTTGATCCAATTGGTGCCAAACAGCTCGCGCGCCATTTGCGCGGTGGTAATGGCGTCCTTCGGCGTGCGGCAGCCAGCCGTATTCGGCAGCACGCGCACGCCGAGATCGCGGATCAGATCCCAGAACCGCTGGCCGGTGTTGCCACCCGCGGTCTCGCGACGCACCGATACGGTCACCACGCCGACCTGCGCCGCTTTCACAGCGTCGGAGAGAATTTGCGGCGATGCATATTGCGCCGTACCCAGCAGCAAGCGCGAATTGAGTTCGACGCCATACAGGCTCAGCGGCGTTGCACCTGTCGATCCGGTTTCGATGACGCTCATTGTCCTCAGCCGCCCTGGCGCGGCGATACGATCTCGACCTGATCACCATCGGCCAGCTCGCGGCCCGTACGCGCGCGCTCGGGCACGAAATCGCCATTGACCGCGGTAGCAATGCGCTGATCTGTCAGCCCGATCTCAGCGATCAGGTCGGCAAGCGTCCGCGCCTTGGTCGGCTGCGTGCGGCCGTTAACCAAGACATGAAGCTCCGCGACCGTTTTAGATTGGCTTTCCATCATTTCCATCAATCTGATGCTTAACTCCACGGCATGTGAACTTTCTTCACATCCTGTGAACAGCGTGAGCCAGACATTGCGCTGCTCGCATTGGATTGCAAGGGCTTCGCGCGCCTGACCGTTCCCCGCTATCCGCATATGAGCCCGCCGCTACGCGCCAAACGCGAGTTGCACCTTCATCGCGCGAGACCGGTCGCTGGCCAGCTCGAACGCCTCGACCGCCTTCTCGAACGGCAGCGTCGCCGTCAGCAGCGGCTTTACATCGACCAGCCCTTTCGACAGCAGCTCAACCGCCAGGCCGAATTCCTCGTGGAAGCGGAACGTGCCGCGCAGCTCCAGCTCCTTGGCGACCAGCGTGTTGATCGGCAACGTCACCGTGCCGCCCAGCCCGACCTGGACGATCACCGCGCCGGGCCGCAACGCCTCAAGCGCGCCGACCAGCGCCCGCTCCGTGCCCGATGCCTCGAACATCACGTCGAAGGTGCCCTTGTCCGACGTATAGCCCAGCAGCGCATCCGGATCGCTCGCCACATTCAAAGCCCGGTCCGCGCCGGCCTTTGCCACGATCGCCAGCGGCTGCTCGGCGATGTCCGTGGCCACGATATCCGCCGCACCAGCCCGTCGCGCGGCGATGACGCTGAGCACGCCGATCGGCCCCGAACCCGTAACCAGCACCCGTTTGCCGAGCAACGGCCCGGCCCGACGCGCGCCATGCAGGCAGACTGCCAGCGGCTCGGCCATCGCCGCCTCACCCGCCGTGACGTGCGCGGCAACGCGATAGCACTGGCCTTCCTCGGCCACCAGTTGCTGGCGGAACGCGCCCTGCACGTGCGGAAACCGCATGGCGCTGCCATAGAAGCGCATATCCAGGCAGTGGTTCTGGCGCCCCTCGGCGCAGTAGCGGCAGCGACCGCACGGGCGGCTCGGGCTGACCGCGACGCGATCTCCCGGACGCACCTGGGTCACCTCGGCACCGACGGCATCGACCACACCCGCCACCTCGTGCCCCAGTACCATCGGTTCGCGCACGCGCACCGTGCCAAAGCCGCCATGATGGTAATAATGCAGATCCGAGCCGCAGATGCCGCCCGCCTCGATGGCCACGCGCACATCCCGAGGACCGAGCGCCGGCACGTCGCAGGTCTCGACCCGCAGATCCTTCGGCGCATGAATCACGACCGCCCGCATAATTCCTCCCGCGGATAGCATTTTCCCTGTAATGCCAGACCTGATTGCATACCGTCCAGCTTCGGCCGATGATAGCGGCCTCCACAGACATAAGGAAACGCCCCATGGGTCTCGAGAAGTTTAGCCTTAAGGGCCGGA
>JAEZBU010000211.1 GCA_023426855.1 Pseudomonadota bacterium
TCTCACGTTAAACCTCCCTTAAATCTTCTCGCTGATAGTCCCGTACTGAGACAGTTCGCATCAGTACGTTCGTCGCGCCCGTTGCGTGGTGAACTGCGTTGTTCAAGGGATTATCGCTGTGCGTACCGCTTACTCGGTCATCGCGTTGCTTGCTGTTGCAGGCGCACTATCCGTTCCCGGAGCAACGGCGGCAGATCTGTATGCCGACCTGACCGATCCGGGTGAGTATCCTTCGCATATCCGCAATTTCGGCTTTTATGGCCGGATCGACGGCGGATACTCGATCAGCAGTCCGGGTGGATTGCACGAGGCGGGATACGGTGCGCTGTCGAACAGGACGCTCGAGGATACGGGCGTTCTCGGCGGCGGGCTTGGCATGTACGTGGGGCGGAACCTGCGCGTCGATATCACGGGGGATTACCGCTTCGAGGCGGATGGTAAGGGGACTAACCTAGATCTGCTTGGACCGGTTGATAGCGAGCGTCGCTTCGGCGTCGACAGCGCCGTGCTGCTGGCCAACATCTACTACGACTTCGACGTCGGTGCGCGCTGGCGGCCGTATCTCGGTGTCGGTGTCGGTGCCGTGCATCACAGCACGTCGTCGGGCTCGATCGCGGGCGGCGGCAGTGTCGATGGCGGCAGCAATTGGAATTTCGCCGGTGCGGCCATGGCCGGCGTGTCGTGGAATTTCGGTGCGCGCTCGATGCCGGGCGGCAGCGCCAAAGACCCGATCATCTACCAGGAGGCGCGGGGGCCGTTCCACCTGGATATCGGATACCGCTTCCTCTACCTCGGCGACGCCGAGACGGGGACGGTGAGGGACGCAGGCGGCGTGGCGGCTTACGACCGGATCAAGGTCGGGGACATCACCGCCCACGAGTTCCGGATCGGGTTGCGTTACGATTTCCGCTGATCGGTTTTGATCAGCAATTCGCGGGTCGGGGGCGATCTGCAAAAGTAAAAGTGGTGTTGAAGAGCGGAGGCTCAGCGTTCGGTTCGTCGGTAAGCGTGCGTTTCGGGACTAGGCCGGATCTCGTCTTTGGGGAGACGAACGGCTGTTGGCGGGGGAGCCACGCACATGAAGACGAAAGCATTCTGCCTGATGCTCGGCGCATCGCTGATGGCAACCGTACCTGCGATGGCGCAGAGCGTCATCTACAAGGGCGGCGGCTATAAGGACAACGCCGTCGTTCCGGTTCCCGTACCGGCACCCATTCCGGATTCGACCGCGCGCTGGTACCTGCGCGCCGATATCGCCGCCGGCTTCATGAGCGCGGATCCCTCTGAGCGCGGGATCGTGTACGGCGAGAACCTCTATCCGCCAGCGGACATTGCCAGTCCGTTGCTCTCCGCCTTTTCGAGTAGCACGCCAGATGCCACATTCAGCTTCGGCGGCGGCTTCGGTTATTACTGGTCGCCGAACTTCCGCACAGATCTGACGCTCGAAGGCCGCACTCAGCAGCGCCTGAGCATTCGCGGATCGTATAGCTACGACGAAGATGGCACAGCCAATCGGGTTGATGGCGAGACGCAGGATCGGACACAGCTCAACGCCGGCCTGCTGATGTTCAACGGCTACATTGATTTTGCCCGCAACAACAGCGCGTTCACGCCCTATATCGGCGGTGGGCTTGGCTTCTCCGTCAATCAGCTTCGGCGCAATTTTTCGAACGCTGAGGCGATCTGCGATCCCACTGGTCTCGGTGCGGGAGAAGATTGCTTCGACGACGTCGGCATCAGCCGCGGTTCGGTTGCCGAAGAAACAGCCTACACCGCAAGCTTCGCCGCGGCAGCGATGGCTGGTTTCAGCTATTCCATCACGCCGGTCACCATGCTCGACGTGAACTACCGCTATCTCTACATCGGCGGTTCAGATGTCAGCCTGACTGTCGGCGGTGCGCGCAGCACCTTCTCGACCGGCGATCTCCACGAGCATCAGATTCGTGCCGGCTTGCGCTGGAACATCCAGTAGCACCGGCGATCGGCGCCTCTCCTGCACGCGCGGAGAGGCGCCGATCGAATTGCCATCAAGGTCGCAGCAGGAGAAATAACCGCTATTTATTTGACTTTTTACGTCGTTTCATTCACCAACGCCGCGGGCCACTCCTCCCCACCGAGGAGCTGCTATCTGGAAGGGTAGATGATGACTGATACGACGAAGCCGCTTCGGCGGCCTGCGCGCGCGCATTTTTCTTCCGGGCCCTGTGCCAAACGGCCGGGCTGGACTCCCCAAGCTCTCAAAGACGGTTTCCTCGGCCGCTCGCATCGCGCCAAGGACGGCAAGGCGCGTCTCAAGCTCTCCATCGACAAGACCAGGCAGATCCTCGGACTACCCACGGATTACATCTGCGCCATCGTACCCGGTTCCGATACCGGCGCGTTCGAGATGGCGATGTGGTCGCTGCTGGGCGAGCGCGGCGTCGATGCCCTGGCCTGGGAAAGCTTCGGCAAGGGCTGGGTCACCGATATTCTCAAGCAGCTCAAGCTCAAGGACGTGCGCGTTCTTGAAGCCGACTACGGCGCGCTGCCCGATCTCACAAAAGTCGATTTCGACCGCGATGTCGTGTTCACCTGGAACGGCACCACGTCGGGCGTGAAGGTGCCGAACGGCGACTTCATTCTCGCGGATCGCAAGGGCCTGACGCTGGTCGATGCGACCTCGTCGGCATTCGCGCAGGACATGGACTGGTCGAAGATCGATGTGGCCACGTTCTCCTGGCAGAAGGTGCTGGGCGGCGAGGCGGCGCACGGCATGCTGGTGCTGAGCCCGCGCGCGGTAGCGCGTCTGGAAAGCTACACGCCGCCGTGGCCGATGCCGAAGCTGTTCCGTCTGACCAAGGGCGGCAAGCTGCAGGCGACCATCTTCGAGGGCGAGACCATCAATACGCCGTCGATGCTGTGCGTGGAGGATTACCTCGACGCGCTCAACTGGGCGGAGTCGATCGGTGGCTTGAAGGGTCTGCAGACTCGCGCCGACGCCAACGCCAAGGCCGTGTTCGATTGGGTCGAGAAGACACCGTGGATCGCCAACCTCGCCATCGATCCGGCAACGCGCTCCAACACCTCGGTGTGCCTGAAGATCGTCGATCCGGCGGTGACGGCACTCAGCATCGATGAGCAGGCGGCATTCGCCAAGAAGGTTGCCGGCGCGCTCGACAAGGAAGGTGTCGCCTACGACATCGCCTACTACCGCGATGCTCCGCCAGGTCTGCGCATCTGGTGCGGCTCGACGGTCGATACGGCGGACGTGGAAGCGCTGATGCCGTGGCTCGACTGGGCATTCGCCCAGGCCAAGGCGTCGCTGGCCAAGGCCGCCTGAACACTCTCAAGCGTTGATGATGCGAGACCGACCGGCGCCACAAGGACGCCGGGGCTCGCCATACCCTTATCCATTCCAAGGATGACACTCATGGCACCTAAGGTTCTCATTTCGGACGAACTGTCCCCCGCCGCTGTCGCCATCTTCAAGGAGCGCGGCGTCGATGTGGACGTGAAGACCGGCCTCAGCAAGGAAGAGCTGGAAAAGATCATCGGCGACTATGACGGTCTCGCCGTTCGCTCGGCGACCAAGGTGACGGAGAAGATCATCGCCGCCGCCAGGAATTTGAAGGTCGTCGGCCGCGCCGGTATCGGCGTCGACAACATCGATACCAAGGTCGCGACGGCGCGCGGCATCATCGTGATGAACACGCCGTTCGGTAATTCGATCACCACTGCCGAACACGCGATTTCGCTGATGCTGGCGCTCGCCCGCCAGATCCCGCAGGCCGACCGCTCGACGCAGGCCGGCAAGTGGGAGAAGTCGAAGTTCATGGGTGTCGAGCTGTTCGGCAAGACGCTCGGCGTGATTGGCTGCGGCAATATCGGTTCGATCGTCGCCGATCGCGGCATCGGCCTGAAGATGCGCGTCATCGCTTTCGATCCGTTCCTGTCGCCCGAGCGTGCGCTCGAGATTGGCGTCGAGAAGGTCGAGATCGACGATCTCGTGGCGCGCGCCGATTTCATTACGCTGCACACGCCGCTGACCGATCGCACGCGCAACATCATCGACGCCAAGGCGATCGCGCGTATGAAGCCGACCGTGCGCATCATCAACTGCGCGCGTGGCGGTCTCGTCGATGAGAATGCGCTGGCCGAAGCGCTCAAAGGCGGCAAAGTGGCCGGTGCTGCCCTCGACGTGTTCGAGACGGAACCCGCGAAGGAGAGCGTGCTGTTCGGCCTCGACAACGTCATCTGCACGCCGCATCTGGGCGCGGCGACCAGCGAAGCGCAGGAGAACGTCGCGCTGCAGGTCGCCGAGCAAATGTCGGACTACCTGCTGAAGGGCGCGATCTCCAACGCGATCAACTTCCCCAACATCACCGCTGAGGAAGCGCCGCGCCTGAAGCCGTACATCAAGCTGGCCGAGCAGCTCGGATCATTCGCCGGTCAGCTCACCGATACGCAGTTGAAGCAGGTGAAGATCGAGTACGCGGGCGACGTTGCCGAGATGAATACCAAGGCGCTGACGGCAGCGGCGCTCGCCGGACTGCTGCGGCCGCAGCTCGCCGACATCAACATGGTGTCCGCGGTCGCCATGTCGCGCGAGCGCGGCCTGAAGATCGACGAGATCACCCGCGGCGAGGAGGGTGCCTATCAGACCTACATGCGCCTGACCGTCGATACCGGAGGCGGCGAGCGGTCGGTGGCCGGGACGGTGTTCTCCGATGGTCGCCCGCGTATCATCCAGATCAAGGGCATCGGCATGGAAGCGGAACTGGCCGCGAACATGCTCTACATCACCAATCTCGATAAGCCGGGCTTCATCGGCCGCTTCGGCTCGCTGATGGGCGAAAGCGGTGTGAACATCGCGACGCTCAATCTGGGCCGCGACAAACCCGGTGGCGACGCGATCTGCCTCGTAGCGGTCGATGAGCCGGTTTCGGACGACATTCTGGGCAAGGTTCGTGCCCTACCTATGGTTGTCAAAGCGCACGCTTTGGCGTTCTGAGCTGTCGCAAGTCGTACTGAGGGGGCGTATTCTCGGGATACGCTCCCTTTTTCGTCACAGTAGCGTCACGATGACGGCTAACCTTCGGACCGCACCGGAGTACGCCGGTAGGGGACCGGTTCGGGAGGGATAAATGCGTCTGTTGGTTGGTTTTGTGGTGGCGCTGTGTGCGACCACGTCGCTTCACGCCGCGGAGGTTCCTGCGAGTTCGAAAGTCGACGCAGTGACCGTATTCTCGTCGGGTGCTGAAGTGCGCAGGATGGCGCGAGTCAAGCTCGACGCCGGCGAACACACCGTCATCCTCACCGATATCCCGCAACAGGCTGTACCCAGTTCAATCCGGGTCGAAGGCAAGGCCACCGGTAAGCTCGAGATCGGCGCCGTTGATAGCCGTCGTGTCGTGGTCCCACGTGACGGCGCCGATGCAGCGCGGTCCGAGCGTCGGCGTATCGAGAACGAGATCGAGCGGCTGAAGGACGAGCGCACCGGTTTCGAAGCCCGCATCGAGACGGCCGAGACCCAAAAGGAATTCGTCAAGCGGCTGGCCGAGTTGCCGACCCGACCGGCCCCGACGCCCGCACCAGGGCAGATGGCTCCTGTCCGTGAAGACTGGTCGCAGCTCCTCATGCTGATCGGCACCAGCCTGTCCGACGTCAACCGGACCATCCAGGAAATCCAGCAGCGGATACGCGACACCGACCGCCGGATCGAGGAACTGGAAAAGCAGCTTTCTGACCAGGCGCCGCCGGTGCAGGAGCGCACTGAAGTTCGAATCCATCTGCGTGCGCATGCGCCACTCGAGGCCGATTTGATGGTTCGCTATCAGGTCGGCAACGCGTCCTGGACACCGCACTATGATGCGCGGCTGGCTACTGGCGCAAAGAATGTGGCGCCTCAGCTCACGTTGACGCGGCGCGCGACGATTACCCAGCGGACTGGCGAGGCGTGGACCGACGTTGCCGTCACGCTGTCGACGGCGCGGCCGACTAGCAATGCCGCCGCGCCTGCGTTGCGGCCGGTGGTCGTCGACTTCGTGCCGGAGCGGCCGCCGATGCCGGAAATGGTTGGACGTGCCGCGCCGGAACAGCGCGCGGCCACGCGCCAGCGCATGTCTGCCGAGGATAGCGTTGTGGCCGCCGCGCCGGCGCCTGTCGTTGCCGCCGAGATGCAGCGGGCAAACGTCAGCATTTCCGATTATCAGGCAACATTCGGGGTTCCGGGACGTGTGACGGTCGAGAACACCGGCGAGATGAAACGCGTGCAGATCGACGAGGTGCAGATCGAGCCGCAGTTGATGGTTCGCGCTGTGCCAAAGCGTGAGGAGCGCGCATATCTGTACGCCAAACTCGTCATGCCGAAAGGCGGGGTTTTCCTGCCGGGTCAGATTTCTCTATTCCGCGACCAGACGTTCGTCGGTGCCGGGCGCTTGCCGCAACTGACGGGCGGCGAGGAGCATGAACTGGGTTTCGGTGCCGATGACTCGGTGCGCGTTCGCTATAATATCGCTGATGAGAAACGCGGCGAAACCGGTCTGATTTCGACATCCCGCACGGATCAGCGAAACTATCGCATCACCATCAAGAACCTGCACGAGCGGGCGATTGCCTACACGGTCATCGATCAAGTGCCGACCTCGCTCAATCAGGATATCAAGGTCGAACTGACCAGTCGCGTGGCGCCGACGCGGCGCGACGTCGACGACAAGCGTGGCATCCTGGCCTGGGACGACAAGCTGGCGCCTGATGAGGAACGGGTCATCGAGTTCGGCTATCGGGTGACCTGGCCTTCCGGAAAGAACATCACGCTCGGACGGTGATCGGCCATGATACGTGCGCTGCTGTGGATCGTAGCAATTGGTTGGATGGTTTTCATCGGCATGCGCGCGATGGAAAGCTGGCCCGCGCTTCCGCTCGACGTCGGACGTGACCCGCAGGTCGTGGCGCTGCATGAACGCGAGGTGCAACGCCATGTGCTGCGCCACGCGCTGATCGGGGCAGGGCCGCCCATCGTGTTGCTCGGGCTGATGGCAATTGTACGCCGCCGCAAACGAACCGCTTACTGACTTTGCAAAACCATGGCCGGCGGCTTCAACCGCCCGGTGGCATGACATAGACTGGGCGTCGTCGATTTATCTGCTCACGTGACGTTGGACAGGAACGCGGAGCGCGGATCGTGCGTTCGGCAGGTCGCGACAGGGTGATAATACCGTTGTCATAGGTGCGCGGCACGATCAGTGCCATGCCAAAAGGAGTTCCTCTGATGCCGCCTCATCGTTTGGGAATTTTCGGATTTGCTGCGGCCGCATGCGGGCTTGTTGCGCTCAGCGGTGCGGCCGAGGCACAAGCCCCGTTTTCCACGCTCCAAGGCAGTTGGGCCGGCAACGGGCGGATTCAGTTTGAAGGCGGTCAATCCGAGACACTGCGCTGCAATGCGTATTACACGAATTCCGAAGGCGGGCGGCAGCTCGGCATGTCGATTCGCTGCGCAAGCGCGTCGAACAGGATCGAGATCCGCGGGCGTCTGACCAACAACGGCGGCCGCGTCAGCGGTTCCTGGGAAGAACGCAATTTCAATGCTTCGGGATCGGCCGCGGGTCGGGCCAACAACAGCAGTGTCGTCCTGAGGCTGTCGGGCAGTATTTCCGGTTCGATGAATGTTTCGGTCTCACGTACGCATCAGACCGTCGCGATCAGCACGCAGAACACCTCCCTGCGCGGTGTCCGCATCGGGCTCAGGCGGCGGTAAGTTCAAGCAGCACTGGGATCCAGATAACTGGGCATCCAGATACATGATGGGCGGCAGCAGTTCTCAAATGGCTGCGGCGGCTTGCGCCAATCTGCCCATGAAACGCGGTGCCGTTGTCGCGCGTTGATCATTCTTATGGCTCCCCAGAAATAAAATTAACCGACGGGGAACCAAACAAGTGATCGGGCGTTGGCCCTAAGCTGCAGGGTGCGCATGTCCCCCCTTCCAAGTGCGCATCGCGCAGTTCGGCTGCCTGCAAGGGAGACTTTGCAGGCAGCCCTTCACAGCGTCGTGTTTGATTGCTCGGAGGCACGCTCAAGTTATGTCGCACTTGCATTTTAGGGGGCAGGCTTGCTTGCAAATGCTCTGGGCGGCGTCTTGCAATTCCAGCTCGAACACGTCATATCCACCCGCCGGTGCCCGCTGCTGTGGCGCGCGCCCTCACGATTTAAGGATAAGCTGCGCGACCCTCACCGGCCGGTACTTTCCCGATATCTGAGATCTCAGGGCCATGCGTGAGGCCCGATGACTGGCTTTCTGCACGCTTTTGAATGGGAAAAAGGTTACCCTATGCGGACCACTGGAGTTGTAAAATTCTTCAACACAGCCAAGGGCTTCGGCTTCATTAAGCCGGAAGATGGCGGCAACGACGTGTTCGTTCACGCTACAGCACTTGAGCGCGCGGGCATCCGCTCTCTCAACGAAGGCGACAAGGTCACTTTCGTGCTTGAAGACGACCGTCGCGGTCGCGGCAAGCAGGCAGGTCAGGTCGAACTGGCCTGATGCAAGCTCTTCGTTGAGCTGTGCCATCGAATTCGAACGCCGCCGACATGCTTGGCGGCGTTTTCTATTTTGGGAAGCGCCTTCATGATTTTTTATCAACCGGGCAGGCCCCGTGTTGCTCAATGGAAACATTCTGGGGGTTGCAGGCGCTTGCCTCGAGTGCCCAAATAGACAAGCGTGCTTCGCGTGTGGGCTAACAACACCGCTTGTTATGGAAGGGGAAACTTCGTGGGTTTGCAAACACGCCTGGCGACAATCGCCATTGCATCAGCGTTGACGATGTCCGCTGGGACAATCCTGGCAGTGACTCAGACTGTCGAGGCAAGGGCGTCCGGGCCATTCGCCCCATTGGGGGGGAGTTGGAGCGGCGGCGGACAGGTCCGCTTCTCGGACGGCAAGTCTGAACGGATTACATGCCGGGCGTACTATAATCCGAAAGGCTCCGAGGAGCTCGGTCTCGCCATTCGCTGCGCCTCCACCAGCTACAAGATCGAGATCCGAGCCAATCTGCAAAACAGCAATGGCAAGGTCACCGGCAAGTGGGAAGAGCGAACCTTCAACGCCGGGGGCGACGTGACGGGGAGCGCCAGCACTGGCAGCATTCGGATGTCGATCGTCGGCGGCGGGCTGACGGGGTCCATGTCGGTGACTTACGGCTCATCCACCCAGGCTGTGTCGATCTCGACCGAAGGCTCTAATTTGCGTGGCGTCACCATCAGCTTGTCGCGCGGCTGATCGCAGGCTGCGGCCGTGGTCTGCGCAGGCCACGGCGCGCATGTTCCACCCGCGCCCACCTATTGCCCGGCTTTCGAGCCGGCGGGCTGAGACTGTGGAATGGTTGGCAGAGACACGCGAATGCGGTCGGGGAAGTCGATGGGTTCCCCGATCGCATTCGCAACCGCGTTGATCCGGGATTGCTCGCGCAATTCCGCAAACGGCAGTGTCGTGTCGATGCGGCCTGAATGGTAGAGGTAGCTGTCGATCAAACCATTCAGCAGATGCCGGATGTCGAACCGTCCGGCGCGACCGGCGGCATTAGCGTAGCGGATGATGTTGATCGTGCAGCTATTGCTTAGCAGGTGATAGAACTCCGGCCGGTCCGCGAGTTGATTGATCCGCTGCACGTAGATATCGAACAGGCGTCGTGCGTCCTCGGCCGATGTGTTCAGCCGATAGAGGTAGACGGCCTCGTTGCGATGGTTGCTCCTGACGCCAACAACATCGCGTTCCTCGCCGACGACGTAGATCAGCTCGAACTGCTTGAACAGCGACGCGATGGGGTCAAAGCTTTCGCCGACCTCGGGGCGCGTTTCGATGGACATGGCCAGCGGTGGCGCGTTGTCAAACACGAAGCTCAGGAACGTATGCCCGATTGGGCCTTCAGCCCAATAAGAGACGTAAAAGTCGATGCCGACGAGATGCGAGCGTTCGACGATCCGCTCCTCGTGGCGCACGGTGAAATCATCCCGGCTGCGGTAATCGAAATTGCGTACACCGGTGAAGTGCACGCGATCGCCCTCTACGACAGCCCGCGGCATCACCGCGACTTCCGGCCGCCATTCGCGATCGTGCGACGGCGGTATCGCGATCCACCACGCCACGACGCCAGCGTAAACGGCGAGGAAGGCCAGCGTGCGCCGACGGCGGGAGACCCAAAGCGCCCAGACTGCGAATGCGGCAAATGCCACCGCCGCCGCCAAGCGAAGCTGCGCCCAGGGCAAGTTTGAAAAGTAGATGGCGAGCGTCGCCCACGTCACCAGTAAGATCAGGAACAGCGTGCGGAGGCCCGTGAGCAGCCAGCGCAAAAGCGTTCTGATTGGTCGGCGTCCAGGGGTCGGTAGCGCTTCGGATCTTGCCATGGTGAGCTCGCGGGCGACGGCTTGGATCTCGATATAGAACCTAACCAGCCCACGCGCGTTCGCATACCCCGTTGTGGTCGGAGCGCTGAAGCGCGGGTTAAGTTTACCCGCAGCGGGTGTGGAATGGTTGCGCCACCGGTCCCCATGGCTCAAGGCATCGCCAGCCAGACGAACAGCGGCGCGTCTGACTGCGGAGGGGCTGCGTTCTCGTTAATCAAGTGAAGATCAATGGTGGGCGGTACTGGGATTGAACCAGTGACCCCACGCGTGTGAAGCGTGTGCTCTCCCGCTGAGCTAACCGCCCTGACCGTTCGGGACCGCCGTTATGGTCGGCGAGTATGGTGGCTGTCAAGCGTCAGTGGGTAGCAACCGCGCCATCCGCAAGGGCGGCGCGGTCGCAATTTCGGCAGTCCGATCAACCCACCATTGGGTAGCGCCCCTCGATCGGGTAGCCGGGATCGGTGTAGCCGGGCGTGGAGGCGTGGCCGGTTGCGACGTGCGTGTTGACGAGGGCCTCGTCTGCGGTCTGCCAAGCCACATCCAGCGCCGGGAAGTAGCTCTTCCACTGGTCCAGCGTGCGCGGACCCGCGATCACCGACGAAATCGCGCGGTTGTTCAACACCCAGGCGACTGCGAACGCGACCGGCGTGGTGCCGCGCGCTTCGGCATGGGCTTTGAGATCCTCGGCGATCTTCAGCGACTCGGGCCGCCATTCGGTCTCCATCATGCGCTTGTCCTGGCGGGCGGCGCGGGTGCCGGCCTCAGGCGTTGTGTTGACGCGGTATTTGCCGGTCAGCACGCCGCGCGCGATGGGGCTGTAGGGCACGACGCCTAACCCGAATTCGCGGGCGGCGGGCAGCACTTCGACTTCAGGCTGGCGGTTCATCAGATTGTAGTAAGGCTGCAGCGCTACCGGCTGCGGCACGCCTGCGCTGCGGCACAGATGGGTGATATGCGCGATCTGCCAGGCGCGGACGTTGGACAGCGCCCAATTGCGGATCTTGCCGCTGCGGATCAGCGTGGCGAAGGTCTCGATGACCTCTTCCCATGGCGTATTGGGATCGACTCGGTGCGTATAGTAGAGGTCGATATAGTCCATCTGTAGCCGCTTGAGGCTGGCGTCCACCGCGCTGGTGACATGGATGCGCGATAGCCCGCGATCGTTCGGCCCCGATCCCATCGGCTGTGCAACCTTGGTTGCCAGGATCACCTTGTCGCGACGGCCCTTCAGGATCCGGCCGAGAATTTCCTCCGACCGGCCCTCGGTATAGACGTTCGCCGTATCGATGAAGTTGACGCCATGATCGAGCGCGTGATCGACGATGCTGCGGGCCGTATCCTCATCGGTTGGCCCGCCGAAATTCATGGTGCCAAGGCACAACTCGCTGACGCGTGTTCCCGATCGCCCAAGTACCCTGTAGCGCATATCCGCCATGTGTTCCTCCTGGTTTGGCGGGGACACTACGACGAACACTGGCGCGGCTGCACGGGTAAAATGCAACCACCTTCGCAACCTGGATCATGCCGGGGAGCGGTGGCTCAGTTACACGGGGCGTACGGGGCTTTGAAGCGGCTCAGGCCGCCGTGTGCTGAATGATGAAGCGATAGACGCCATTGGTTTCGGAATGTTCCAGCAGCGAATTGCCGGTGGCATTGCAGAACGCCTCGAAGTCGTCGATGGAGCCCGGATCGGTGGCCAGGACTTCCAGGGTGCCGCCCTTGGGAACTTCGGTGATGGCCTTCTTCACCTTGAGGATAGGCATCGGGCAGTTCAGGCCCTGGGTGTCGAGGGTCTTATCAGCCATCAATGGTCTCCGGAAGTCGCGCGACGGATGGTTATATTCGGAGTTTCGTATACGCGAATGCAAAGTGGCAGTCGAGTTGTTGCGTTAACCAGCTTGCAGCGGCGCTTATCAAGGCGAGCGCGATAAGCCAGCTTAGCAGGCCGCCGACCAAGCGGGACCCCGGCGATGGTCGTACGCCGACGCCCTCGGTTCATGTGCCGACCTCTACCGATAGGCGTCAGGCTCCACGCTATCGCTGCTCTGGGCTATTGGAGCGCAGCGCGATTTAGCACTGAGCTGGGCCCGCGCTATGCTCATTGGCGTGGCGAGCGATCTGAGCGCGACTTAAACCGAGGAGATGAATACGCCGCTGTGGCGCGCGGCCCGGCATGTGGGGACTGCTGTGCGGAAACAGCCCCTTAGAAGGCCTGCCAGGTCAAGCCCGCGACGTCCGCGCAGCACTATCGTGCGGCCTGATTGATGACGAAGATCGCGATCCGCGCTGGTTCGATCGCCTCATCGATGCTTCGGTTGCAGCCCGATGTCGCCATTCGGCCACAGATCGAGGACATCGTGGGCCACTGTCTGCTCTCAAACGGCCAATCGTTTGGAAGATCAATGCGTTGGCCGCGGGGCATGAAGTCTTGCCCTGTTACAATAAGCGATGCAACGATCCGCGGGACTTACGTGAGTCGGTCATCTGTGTGCCGTCAAAGGAAGCTAACGGTTTTCGGATGAATGACGACGGCGGAATTCAAGGCGGGGCTCCAACGACGCGAGCGGCCCGACCTCAAGGTGGGGGAGAGAAGTCAGACAGCATGCCCGAAAAAGGCACGCCTAATCGCTCGTTTGCGCTGAGCTTCGGTCTCGATCGTCTTGGACTGATCGCGCTGCGCGCACCGCTGGTTTCTCTGGTTCTGATCCTCGCCGTCAGCGCGCTGGCCATGGTCGGTGTGTCGAAGCTCAAGGTTGACGACTCGCTGTCGGAGCTGTTCCGCACCAGCTCACCTGAATTCCTGCAGTACGAAGAAATCGACCGGCGCTTCCCCTCCAGCGAGTACGACGTGCTCGCCGTCATCGAGGGGCCGGACCTGCTGAAGAAGCCGCAACTCGAAGCCTTCGCCAACGCGATCATCGAACTGCAGCTTGCCGATGGCGTCGATGGCCTCGTGTCGATGCTCTCCGCGCGTAGCAAGCCGGATGCTACGGGCTATGCCGCGCCGATCGTGCCCGATGCCCTGCCGGATGGTCCCGCCTACGATGCGATCATCGCGGCGCTGCGCACCAACGATATCGTTGCGGGCAAATTCCTCTCGGATGACGGGACGCTGGCGCTCGCCGTGATGTCGCTGGACCGGCATGTGGTCGAGGAGAAGACCGCGAAGGTCGTCATCGGCGATATCCTGTCGTCGGCGGAGCGCGCGCTGGAAGGGTCCGGCCTGACGGTCAAGCTGACTGGCGCGCCGGTGATGCAGCTCGAAATCCGCAATGCCGTCGAGCGGGACCGCCTCGTCTACAACGGGCTCGGTTTCCTCGTCGGCGGTCTCATTGCGTACATGTTCTTCAGGCGCCTTTCGCTGACGGCGATCGCCGTGCTCGGGCCGTCCATCGCCATCCTGTGGACGCTGGGGATGATTGGCGGCCTGGATTACCGGCTGAACCTTTTCATCAACGTGCTGACGCCGTTGATCCTGGTGTCGGGCTTCTCCGACTCCATGCACTTGGTGTTCTCGATCCGACGGGACATCCTGGCCGGGGTCGATCGCCTGACGGCCGCGCGCAATGCCGTGCGTGACGTGGCGCCAGCCTGTCTGCTCACCGCGATGAACGCGTGCCTGGCGCTGATTTCATTTGCATGGGCCGATTCCGCTCTCATCCGCACGTTCGGGCAGGCGGCACTGCTGGCGGTCGCCACATCCTATATTGCTGTCGCTGTGGTGGTGCCGACGCTCGCTGTTTTCCTGATCCGGGAAGAGGCGAACCCGACCTCCAAGGCCGTCGTTCAGCAGAATGATGGCTTCGGTGTCCTGGCGCGCATGTCGGATGCGATCATTCGCGTTGTCGCCGTCAAGCCGACGCCGTTCTTCCTCGCCGGTCTGGCTGCCGTGATTCTGTGCGGGTTGGCCTATGTGCAACTTGAGCCGCAGTACAGATTGGCCGATCAGGTCCCGGACAAAGAGCACGCGCTGGCCGCAACCAATCAGCTCGATAGCAAGCTGACGGGCGCTAATCCGGTCCACATCATGATTCAGTGGAAGGACGGTCGCGCACTCTACGATCCCGCCACGCTCGACGTGATCGCGCAGGCGCACTCCGTTCTGGAGAAGGCGGCCGGGCTCGGAAACGTCTGGTCGATGGACAGCCTGCGGCGCTGGCTGGCCGAAGCCGGCGACACCAACGTCGACACGATGAAGAAGTATATCGGCGTTCTGCCGGAGCATCTGGTGCGCCGCTTCATTGACAAGGATGAGCGCGCGGTTCTGGTGACGGGCCGGTTGCCGGATGTCGATGCCAGTCAGATATTGCCGGTGATCGATCGTATCGACGAGGCGCTCGAGCCGATCCGCAAGAACCATCCGGAGTTCCAGATTGCGGTTACAGGCTTGCCGGCGATCGCGGCGCGCAATTCGGCGGCGCTGATCTGGGAGCTGAACATCGGCCTTGTCGGCGATATGTTCGTGATCTTCATCTTCCTCGGCATCGCACTGCGCAGCCTGCTGTCCGGTGTGTCGAGTGTGCTGCCGTCGGTGTTCCCGATCTTCGCGACCGGCGCACTGTTGTGGGTGTCGGGGGAAGGGCTGCAATTCGCCTCCATCATCGCGATCACGGTGGCGTTCGCACTGGCGATCGATTCCACGATCCACTTCCTCAACCGGTTCCGGATCGAGGAAGCCGACGTACCGCCCGGACCTGACGCAGCAACGACAGCGCTGATCAACACCATGCATCACATCGGGCCGGTCATCGTGCTGACCACGATCGTGCTCGCCATGGGGCTTGGCGTCACGGTGCTGTCGCATCTGCCGTCGCTGCGGCTGTTCGGCCGGCTGGCGGCCGTCTGCCTGCTGTCCTCGCTGATTGCGCAGTTGTTCATCTTGCCCGCAACGGTGGCGCTGTATCGCCGTTACTTCCCAAGGCAGGCGTGAGAAACGCGCTTTGCCGCCGTTCCCGGCCTCGCCTATCATCCAGCCATGTCTTGGCTGGATGTACTGCACACGATTGAAGAGTTCGAGGACGCCGCGTTCGACGCCGATCTCGTGCGCGAGATGGAGGATAGCGCGGCGCGCGCGGGTGGGCTGCGGCCGATCCGCTTTTCGACGCCGACCTTCAAGGATTACGCGTCAAACGAGTTGTCGGGCTGCAGCAAGAATTCGTTTCCGGCATTCTCGGTGACGGCGGGCGCCTGCGCGCTCGATTGCGATCACTGTCAGGCGAAAATCCTGTCGCCGATGATCCCGGCGAGGACGCCCGAAATGCTCGACGCAAAAGTGCGCGATCTCGTTCTGCTGCAGGATCTGCAAGGATTTCTACTGTCCGGCGGCTCCAACCGGCGCAACGAGATCAAGTACGAGCGCTATTACCCCGTCATCGAAAAACTGAAGCGCGATTTCCCTCATCTCAGGATCGCGATCCATTCCGCGCTGCTGGACGAACGCCGCGCGCGACTGATGGAATCTGCTGGCGTCGATACAGCGATGATGGATGTGATCGGCGCGGAGGAAACGATCCGGCAGGTTTATCACCTGGATCGGCCGGTTGCGGATTTCGAGGAAACACTGGCCGCCCTGTGCGCCACCCGCATGCAGGTGGTGCCACACATCGTCATCGGGTTGCACTACGGCCGCATTCTGGGCGAGCAGCGCGCGCTGGACATCTGCGCCGCCGCCGACATTCACAGTCTGGTTCTGGTTGTGGTGATGCCGTTCTATGCGCGCGCCAACACGTTCACCACGCCCGCGACCTCGGAAGTCGGCCGCCTTTTCCTGCAGGCGCGGCAGCGGCTCGCCGACAAGCCGGTTACTCTCGGCTGCGCCCGGCCAGCGGGTATGCACAAGCGGGTGACGGACGCCTACGCCGTGATGGCCGGTCTCGATGGCATTGCATTCCCCGCGGACGGTGTCGTCGCGTTGGCGAACGCGATCGGCCGTCCGTTCGAGCAGGCACACGCGTGCTGCTCGGTAAAAATCGGCGGCGAACGCGCCCCGCGCGGAGCGTGCGCGGCATGAGGACGCCTGCGGACATCGACGTGTTGGTGGTCGGGCTCGGACCGGCTGGGGCGTGTGCTGCCACCGCTGCCGCAAAAGCCGGCGCGCGTATTCTGGCAATAGACCGCAAGGCGCGCGCTGGGTTTCCGGTGCAGTGCGCGGAATTCATTCCGGCGATGACGGGAGAGCGGACGGCCGACAGCGCGCGATCGCGACGTCAGATGATCCGTGCCATGACCACCACCGTCGAATGGCAAGACACCCACAGAAAGGATCATTTTCCCGGCCATATGATCGATCGCGCGGCGTTCGATGCGGAGCTGGTCGATGCAGCAATCCATGCAGGCGCTGACTGTCGCTTCGGAATGAGCCTGCGCCGGATCGAGGCGGACGGTGCGGTCGTTGTGGCGGCGGGAGAGGACGACAAGGTCGAGGAAATGACTGTTCGCGCGCGGATCATCATTGGCGCGGACGGGCCACGTTCGCCGGTCGGTCGCGCCATTGGTCGGCGCAATCGTGAGCTCGTTGAAACGCGGCAGATCACAGTGCCGTTGTTGCGGCCGTTCGCGGCGACGGACATCTTCCTCTCGACTGGCATGCGTGGCGGATATGCATGGCTGTTTCCCAAGGGCGAGGTTGCCAATCTCGGTCTCGGTGTCGTGCCGGAGCAGCGCCACGATCTCAAGCCGCTGCTTGATGATCTGCATCAGCGGCTGATCGGCGAGGGCCGGGTGGGCCGCGAAATCCTGTACTATACAGGCGGCGCAATTCCTGTCGGTGGTATGTTGAACGTGGTCGGACGATTGGGCGCTGCCGATGTTCTGCTGGCCGGTGATGCGGCAGGACTAAGCAATCCCATCACCGGTGCGGGCATCAATTCTGCGGTTATGTCTGGGGAGCTTGCGGGAGAGGCCGCCGCCGCGATTTGCCACGGCGATAACGGCGCGGGCGCGGATTTTGCGGAGGAGATCGCGGCGCTGTTCGGCGCATCCATTGATCGCGCACTCAAGCGGCGGCGCGCACTCATGCAGACCTATGTCGATGGTGAGCCTGGTCCCGCCGATCTGCAGCGCGCTTGGATCGCGTTTCCGGACTATTGGGACGGGGAGCGTGCAGCATGACGTGTCTCAAGCGCGAAACCGCATTGCCGTCGCGAACCGGTGCTGAGGGGAGCGACACCAATCGCGCAGATGCCATGCTGCCGCGAACACCTGCGTCGATCCCGACGCCGCTCAGGAATGG